>CAMTXV010000103.1:0-3855 GCA_947085665.1 uncultured Sinobacteraceae bacterium
CGCGTTCTGCCGGTTTCTTGGCCAATGATTTGAGTTGCGGCTTGATAACGCTCGTTCTTGCGGTTGTTTTGCTGGAAGCTGCCTTGGCCGGGGCTGATGTCTTCGGTGCGGCAGAAGCTGCCGCCTTGGACTCAACGGCCTTCGGCTTGACTGCCCGATGGAAGCCGGTGAACGGTGCGGTGCCCTTGCCCACCAGGGGAAACAGCTTGGTGTTGAGGCTGGCTCCACCGTCGATCTTGAGGGTGTGGCCGGTGATGAAGCTGGCGGCATCGCTGAGCAGGAAGACAATTGCGGCGCTGATCTCGGCTTCTTCAGAAAGGCGCTTCAGCGGAATGGTGCTGGCCATCTGCGGAATGATCTGCGCGGTGAAGCTAGGGTCGTATTGATCCATGCCGCTGCTGGCCACAAAGCCGGGGGCGACAGCGTTGACGCGCACGCCGGCACTGGCCCACTCGGTGGCACAGGTTTCGGTGAGATTCATCATGCCGGCGCGCGCCGCACCAGAGTGCGCCATGCCGGGCATACCGCCCCACATGTCGGCCAGCATGTTCACGATCACGCCGCCGTTTTTCTTGAAATAGGCGTTGAACAGCTCGCGACTCATCAGAAAGCCGCCGGTGAGATTGTTCGCCACCACCGCCTCAAAACCTTTCTTGCTGATGAGCGCCACCGGCATGGGGAACTGCCCGCCCGCGTTGTTGACGAGGCCGTGAATCGTGCCGTGCTGTTCGAGCATGAGCTTCACGTTGGCCTTCACCGCCTCTTCGTCGCGGATGTCGAAGGCATAGCCTGCGGCCTGTCCACCGTCTTCGATGATCTCGGCAATGGTCTTGTCGAGCTTTTCCTGCTTGCGGCCGGTGAGAATCACCTTGGCGCCGAGGCTGGCCAGCTCATGCGCCGTGCAACGGCCAATGCCGGAGCCGCCGCCGGTGATGACGAATGTTTTGCCTGCGAAGGCCGTGCTTGCGAAGACCGATTGGTAAGCCATGTTTTTATCCTCCAGATACGACAAAGGCCGGTCGCCCGGCCCTGTGGGGGTGAGGTCGGCCCGCTAGCGCGGGCCTGTGAGGTCGCTCGCCGCTCTGCGGCTTGCTGTGAGGTCGCCGCTGCGCGGCTGTGAGGAAAAACCAAAAAAAGAAGCACTGCGAAACGCAGCTTTTCCTTTCCTCACAGCCGCCAGGGGCGGCGTCCTCACAGCAAGCGCAGCGAAGCGCCCTCACAGGCTGGCGTCAGCCAGCCGCCCTCACAGCGCGCGCCCTCACATCTTCGCCTGCAACTCCGGCACCAGCGTGAACAGATCGCCGACGAGACCGATATCGGCCACCTCAAAGATCGGCGCTTCGGCATCCTTGTTGATGGCGACGATCACCTTGGCGTCCTTGATGCCGGCGAGGTGCTGGATGGCACCCGAGATGCCGACCGCAAAATACAGCGAGGGGGCGATGATCTTGCCGGTTTGTCCCACCTGCATGTCGTTCGGCACGTAGCCGCTATCGACCGCAGCGCGGCTGGCACCCACGCCCGCGCCGATCTTGTCGGCGAAGTCGAAGATGACCTTGAAGTTTTCGCTCGAACCCAGCGCACGGCCACCCGACACCACCTTGGCAGCGGATTGCAGGTCGGGGCGCGCGGACTTCTGCGCTTCCAGGCCCTTGTAGCGGGTGTGGGTGACGGCAACCGTAGCGACGCTCACGTTCTCCACAGCGGCGTTGCCGGTGGCGGCAACTGCGGTGAACGAAGCCAGACGCACCGTGGCCACAAGAGTGCCTGCGGGGGCTTCCACCGTGGTGATGGCATTGCCAGCGTAGATGGGCTTGTCGAACGAAGTGGCGCTGTGCACGGCCATCACATCGCTGACCTGCGGCACGCCAAGCTTGGCGGCGACGCGGGGGGCGACGTCCTTGCCGAAGGTGGTGCCGGGGAACAGCACATGGGTGTAACCGGCGGCGACTTCGACCACAGACGGGGCGAGGTTGGCGGCAATGGGACTGGCGTGTGCAGCACTGTTAGCGACCAACACCTTGGTGACGCCAGCGAGCTTCGCCGCTTCGGCAGCAACCGAAGCGCCGTCAGCGGCGAGCACCAGCACATGCACTTCGCCACCCATCGGCGTGGCGGCGGCAATCACCTTGGCAACGCCAGCGTTGAGCTTGCCTTCGGCGTGCTCGGCAACAACGAGAATCTTGGACATTTGAGTAACCCTCTTTGAGTAGGGTGGGCCTTGGCCCACCGTTCGCGTTCGTGACCTGGTGGGCTGAAGCCCACCCTACGGCGTGGCGATGCTTAAGCGAGGCCCTTGGCCTTCAGAGCAGCAACGAGTTCATCCGTGGTCTTGACCATGATGCCCTTGCTGCGGGTGGGCGGCGGCGTGGTCTTGGTGGTCTTCACCATCGGCGCTGCGGTCACGCCGAGGTCGGCGAGCGTCACGGCTTCGATGGGGATGCGCTTGGCCTTCATGATGTCCGGCAGCTTCAGGTAGCGCGGCTCGTTCAAGCGCAGGTCGGCGGTGATGACGGCGGGCAGATCGACTTCCAAGGTTTCGAGACCAGCGTCCACTTCGCGCACCACGGTCGCCACATTGCCTTCCACGTCCACCTTGCCGGCGAAGGTCGCCTGCGGCAGGTCGAGCAGGGCGGCAACCATCTGGCCAGTCTGGTTGGCATCGTCGTCAATCGCCTGCTTGCCGGCGATGAACAGCGAGGCGCCTTCCTTCTTGAACACGGCGGCAAGTGCGCGTGCGGCGGTCAGGGGCTGAATCTCGCCGTCTTCCTTGATGTGGATGGCTTTGGTCGCACCAAAGGCCAGCGCGGTGCGCAGGGTTTCTTCGTTCTTGGCGCCGCCCATGGTCACCGCGATGATCTCGGTGAGCTTGCCTTTCTCTTTCAGGCGCACCGCTTCTTCCATCGCGATTTCGTCGAAGGGATTCATCGAGTGCTTGACGCCCTCGGTGACCACACCCGAACCATCGGGCTTGACCTGGATGCGGACGTTGTAGTCCACCACACGCTTGACGCTGACGATTGCTTTCATTGCCTCTATGCCTTTGGGGTGAAATGGAAAGAGATGCAGAAGTGAAGGGCTACATGCCCGCGTAATTCGGGCCGCCCGAACCTTCAGGTGCGACCCAGGTGATGTTCTGCGAAGGGTCTTTGATGTCGCAGGTCTTGCAGTGCACGCAGTTCTGGGCGTTGATCTGGAAGCGTGCGTTGGCCCCCTCGCCCATCACCTCGTACACCCCTGCCGGGCAGTAGCGCTGAGCAGGCTCGGCGTACAGCGGCAGATTCTTGCTGATGGGGATATTCACATCCGCCAGCTTGAGGTGCACCGGCTGATGCTCCTCATGGTTGGTGGAGGAAATGAACACTGAGCTGAGCTTGTCGAAGCTGAGCTTGCCGTCGGGCTTCGGGTATTCGATCTTCACCGAATCCTTGGCGAGCTTGAGGGTGGCGTGATCCGGCGTGGTGTCGTGCAGCGTGACGGGAATCTTGCCGCCGAAGAGGTTCTGGTCGATCCAGTTGAAGGCACCGCCGAACAGCGCGCCGAACTTGTGGATGGCGGGGCCGAAATTGCGGCTGCGATACAGCTCGTCATGCAGCCAGCTGTTCTTGAAGGCTTCGGGGAAGGCTTGCAGCGCGGTGCCGCCTTCGTCGCCTGCCATCAGCGCATCGGCGTAGGCCTCGGCTGCGATCATGCCGCTCTTCATCGCGGTATGGCTGCCCTTGATCTTCGAGAAGTTCATGGTGCCGAGGTCGCAGCCGATCAGCGCGCCGCCAGGGAACACCATCTTCGGCAGGCTGTTGAAGCCGCCCTTGGCGATAGCGCGCGCGCCATAGCTGATGCGCTTGCCGCCTTCGA
>CAMTXV010000104.1:0-4304 GCA_947085665.1 uncultured Sinobacteraceae bacterium
ATCCAGCCTGGGTCGTGAGGCCACAGAGATAGAGCGTGGGCGGCAAGGCTGCCATGGCGGAGACGAGACACAGCAGCAAGGGCAACCAGGGCCGCTGCGGGATGGCAAGCCACCACACCACCACCGGAACGCTGAGCGTTCCCGCGAAGGCGGCGGGCATGAGCTGCACGCGCATCCCCAGCTGGCTGAATCCGGGCCAGCCGGGGCTAAGGCAGAGGCTGCGCCAGAGTCCGCCACCGGGGTGTAGTTGGTCGAGCGCGGCACCCATCCAGCAGCCTGCGACACAGGCCAGGCCCCCAGTGCGAGATGGTGCTGCCACTGGCGGACAAGACCCTGCGCAGGGTTCATGGCGCACCAACCTTCTCCCTGATTTCGGATTCGGTCCACGGCGCGGTCTTGTCAGCAAAAGCCTTGCGGCCTACCGCAATCTCCTCTGCGGTGATCTCGCCCGCCGCATTGCCCCAGCTCTTGCGGATGTGGGTGAGCACGGCAGCCAATTCGGCGTCTTTCAGTTGGGGGAAGGCGGGCATCACGCCGGCATAGCTCGCGCCCTTCACCGTCACCGGCCCGCCGAGTCCGTGCAGCAGGATCTGCACGGGGATTTCCGGTTTCGCCAGCACCCACTCCGAACCCGCCAGCGGCGGAAACACGCCGGGCAGCCCGGCACCCGTGGCCTGATGGCAGGCCGCACAGTTGCCGGCAAACACGGCAGCGCCATCGGCTTTTGCAGTGGGGTCGATGACGATGAGGGATCGCCGGTCGCCTGCCTCGCTGGACGCCCCGGTCGCCGTCATCAGATCGCGGAAGTAATACACCGCACCCCAGGTGATGAGGCTGAGAAACACCAGCAGCAGGGGCCAGCCGATGGGGGTGTGCAGTTCTTCCGGCTCGTGCTGCTCGCGGTCGCGGGCGCTGAGCGGCGGCTTGTTCGACTCGTCGCTCATGGCTTGGCTCCGGTGGGCTTGGCCGCTTTCTCGACGGTGGGGATGGCCTTGGTCGGGTAGGTGCGATCCAGCTCCTTGAGGTATTGCACGAGGTCAAGTGCCTGCTGGGTGGCGATCATCCGGGTCTTGGGTGCGAACTCGGCGGGTAGCTTCACTTCCACATCGCCCGTAGATTTCTCCAGCATCTCCTCGAACAAAAAGGGATACGCCGGCATGGTGCTGCCGGGCGTGACCGCGCGCGGGTTGTAGAGGTGGGCGAGATGCCAGTCCACCGAGGGTTGCCGTGCGCCGATGTTGAGCAGGTCAGGCCCGGTGCGCATGGTGCCGAGCAGGTGCGGATTGTCGAAGGCGTAGTCGCCCGGCACCGAGGGGCGGCCCCAGCCGCGAATGCCATCGGGGGCCTGCGCCGGGTCGCGCGGCTGCTGGCTGTGGCAGTAGACGCAGCCCAAGTCCACATACACGGCGCGGCCGCGCAGGGCCTGCTCGGAATAGGGCTTGAGGCCCTCGGAGGGATGCGTGCGGCTCTGCGTCTGCATCGACGGCATGATGACGATCATCAGCGTGGCAAACAGCAGGATGATCGCGGCGGCGGCGATGATGCCGAGCACGCGGGTCATGGCAGCACCTCCTTCTGCGTCCAGCGGCTCAGGGGCAGCACCTCCTTCTGCGTCCAGCGGCTCAGGGGCAGGGTGACCGCACCCTCACGGCGCGGGCCTCTGCGCGTCACCATCATCAGGAAGTGCGCGGCGAACACGATGTGGCCGAGCGTCATCAGGCTGCCGCCCACCGAGCGCGCTTGCAGATAGGGCTTGGTGAGAATCACCGAGTCCATGAAGGTCTTGGCCGGGTCGAGCATCGCCAGTCCTTGCAGCCAGCCGCCAACGGTGAGAGGCCAGAAGTAGATGCCCCAGCCGATGAACACCAGCCAGAAGTGCAGCGAGATGGCCCAGGCGTGCGGCCACTCCCAGTTGAGCAGGCGCGGCAGGATGAAATAGATGCTGCCGAACAGCACGAAGCTGAAGAAGCCATACACGCCCATGTGCGCGTGGGCGACGGTGTAGTGGGTGAAGTGCGTGACCGTGTTGACGGTGCGCAGCGCCTCCATCGAACCCTGCACCGAGGCGAAGGTGTACATCATTGCGCCCAGCACCACGAAGCGCAGCGTCGGAGAGTGCAGCATGAGCTTGAAGCTGCCGAGCATGGTCATGTGGTGGTTCACCGCCACGGCAATGACAGGGATCAGCATCATCACGCTGTGGACGATGGAGATCGTCACCGCCCAGGTGGGCACCGGCCCCCCGATGAGGTGGTGCAGGCCCACCTGCGAGTAGAACAGCGCCAGCGCCCAGAAACCGATCAGCGACAGGCCGTAGGAGTGGATGGGTTTGCCGATGATCTTGGGGATGAAGTAGTAGGCGGCGGCGAGGCCGAGCGGCGTCATCCACAGTCCGAGCACGTTGTGGGCAAACCACCAATTGAGCATGGCCTGATCCACACCCACGAACAGGTTCGGCACGTTGGCGGTGATGAACAGCATGGGGAACCACACGAGTGCGGCGATGAGATACCAGGCGCTCACGTAGAGATGCCCAACGCGACGGCGCAGCAAAGTGAGAATGAGCGGCACAGCGGCGAGCGCACCGCCGATGACCAGTGCGATGTCGGTCTGCCAGGGGAACTCCAGCCATTCCAGGCCATCGCTTTTACCGCCCAGGATGGCGACGGTGCCGAACAACAGGCCTAGGTTCCAGATCAGCCCGCCCGCGACGGCATAGCGGCCACCGACCAGCGCGGTCTTGAACAGGCGCGGGATCAGCCAGAGGCCGACACCCACACCCGCCATCGAGGCCCAGCCATAGGCCACGACGTTGAGATGTGCGGGACGAATACGGCCGAAGGTGAGTGCGGCCTCGCTCACCAGCCAGTCCGGCAGGTGCAGCTTGACCGATGCGATCACCCCGAACACCGAGCCGAGTAGCAGCCAGATCATCGAAGACGAAAGCCAGAACAACACCGGCGTGCGGGAGGATTGATCGGCCACCGTGCGCTCGAAGATTTCCTCCGAGTCATCCGCATGGTGGTGCGCGCCCTGCGCCTGCTGCATGGCGGCGAGTGCCGCCTTGGGTGTGGCCGGGTCTTCGATGGCACCGACTTCGCCGGGCGCGAAAATGGTTTCGGCGGCCTGCTGGCCCACGCCGAATTGATCGTTAGCCAGGGCCCAGACCAACAGGGCGAGACCACCGACCGAAATCAGGAAGGTCATCGCCAACAGAAATGCGACGGAAATGCTCATGGAGTGTCTCGATTCATGCGCGCCGCAGCGAAGGCTGCGGTGCCAAAACCCAAGCGCGGTTGCGCAGGGGGCATCAAGTCATCAGAGCGCGCGGGGCGGAGCCTGCGCTGGGGGTTGTCGGTAGCGAGTGGTGCGGCGTGCTGCGGCAGCCCAGCGTGTACGGGCCTGTGGGCGCGAGGCCCTGCGTGTGGGGATGCGCGATGGATGCTGCCGCAGGGTCAGGCAGCGCCGACGACGACAGGGTGCGGTGGCGTGCAGTGCCTGACTCGCCTGAGTTGCAGGCTGCGGCAGTGCTGTAGCAGGATGCAGCAGACTGCCCGCGAGCAGCAGCAAGCGAAGGCCGCGCTGGATCGCGCGATGCAACAAGGCTGGCAGCAGCAGGATGCTCAGTCGCAGTGCCGTGATCAGCACCGCGATGACATGGGCCGATGCAGCGAGCCACTGTCCTTCGAGCCGATTCATGCCTTAGCCCCTCGCAAGGCCAGCACCGCATCGTGGGCTGAGAGGTGGATACGATCCGCCGTCAGCCGTTCGCAGAGTGCCGTGTTCTTCAGGCGATCCATCACCGGGCCTTTCACTTCGGCCAGATGCAGGCGGATACCTTGCTGCGAAAGGCCGCGTTCGAGGGCCTCCAGCACGTCGAGGCCGCTGGTGTCGATGTAAGCCACGCCGGACATCACCAGCACCACATCGCGCAGGTCTTTCTGGCCCACGACGAGATTCTGCAACTCGGTTTCCACGCGCGGGGCGTTGGCGAAATAGAGGGTTTCGTCCACGCGCAGCAGCAGCAGGCCAGGCCAGGTCTTCACCACATGACGCAGCACGTTGCGGTAGTGCTCGGTCTCACCCAGCTGGCCGACCATCGCAATGTGCGGGCGGCTGGTGCGGTAGAGAAACAGCAGCAGCGACAGCCCGGCACCGGCCATCAAGCCGGCCTCGATGCCGAAGCCCAGCACGCCGAGGATGGTCACCGCCTGCGCCGCACCATCGCCTTTGTCGTAATGCCAGGTGTGGGCGAGCGATTTGAAGTCCACCAGCTGCCACACCGCCACCACGATGATGGCGGC
>CAMTXV010000105.1:0-5492 GCA_947085665.1 uncultured Sinobacteraceae bacterium
ACATCAACACCGAGATCAGCGAAGCCGTGCTGGGCCTGGACGCCTCCGAGCAGGCCTTCCTGGACAAGACCCTGATCGACCTGGACGGCACCGAGAACAAGAGCCGCCTGGGCGCCAACGCCATGCTGGCTGTATCGATGGCCGTGGCCCGTGCTGCCGCCGAAGAGTCCGGCCTGCCCCTGTACCGCTACCTGGGCGGCATGGGCAGCATGCAATTGCCCGTGCCGATGATGAACGTCATCAACGGCGGCGCGCATGCCGACAACAACATCGACATCCAGGAGTTCATGATCCTGCCCGTCGGCGCACCGAGCTTCAGCGAAGCCATGCGCTGGGGTGCCGAGGTATTCCACACCCTGAAGGCCGTGCTCAAGGCCAAAAAGCTCAATACGGCGGTTGGTGACGAGGGCGGCTTTGCCCCCAATCTCGCCAGCAACGTGGCCGCACTCGACTGCCTGCTGGAGGCCATTGAAAAGGCCGGTTACAAGCCCGGCAAGGACATCTACCTCGGGCTTGATGTCGCCTCCACCGAGTTCTATGAGAAGGGCAAGTACCACCTGCACGGCGACGGCAAGAGCTACACCAGCGAGCAGTTCGCCGATTACCTCGCCGCCATCGTGGCGAAGTATCCCGTGATCTCGATTGAAGACGGCATGGCCGAAGGCGACTGGGCTGGTTGGGCCACGCTGACCAAGAAGCTGGGCGGCAAAGTGCAGCTGGTGGGGGACGATCTGTTCGTCACCAATACCAAGATTCTCTCGGAAGGCATCTCGAAGAACATTGCCAACTCGATTCTCATCAAGCCCAACCAGATCGGCACGCTGACCGAAACCCTGGAAGCGATCCAGATGGCGACCGACGCCGGCTATTCGAGCGTGGTGAGCCACCGCTCGGGCGAAACCGAAGACGCCACCATCGCCGACATCGCCGTGGGCACCACCGCCACGCAGATCAAGACCGGCTCACTCTGCCGTAGCGACCGCATGGCCAAGTACAACCAGCTGCTGCGCATCGAGAAAGAGCTGGGCGCTCGCGCCTGGTATCCCGGCAAGGCTGCCTTCCCGATTGCACTTTAAGCGTCTGCCGAAGCCGCGGTCATGCGTCGCGCCATCCTCTGGGGTCTAGTGCTCATGGTGGTGTTTCTGCAATACCGCGTCTGGCTGGGCGAGGGCGGTTATGCCGACAAACGCCGGCTCGAAGCGCAGGTGAGCGCGCAGACCGCCGAGGTGGAGAAACTGCGCGCCCGCAATGCCGCACTACAGGCCGAGGTGGATGATCTCAAGTCGGGCGTCGCGGCTGTTGAGGGCCGCGCACGTTCCGAGCTGGGGATGATCCTGCCCGGCGAAACGTTCTACCTGACGACGAACCGCCCTTGAGCAGCTCAGTTCCTCGTTACTGGGCAGTGCTGCCGGCAGCCGGTGGCGGCACCCGCATGGGCTTGCCGCGACCCAAACAGTATCTGCCGCTCAAGGGCCGTGCCCTGCTGGAATGGAGCTTGGGCGCCTTGCTCGATTGCGGCTGGATCGACGGCATCGTCGTGGTGCTGGCGAAATCCGATCAGGAGTTCGCCACGCTACCCATCGCAGGACATCCCAAACTGGTGGTCACCACCGGGGGCGCGGCCCGCGCCGATTCGGTGCTGGCCGGCTTGAAGGCGGTGGCTGCCCGCACGCGCGGCTTCGACGCCGTGCAGGTGCTGGTGCATGACGCTGCGCGCCCCTGCCTCGATACCGCCTCGGTGGAACAGCTGGTGGACGAGGCCGACGACAAGCACGGTGGTCTGTTGGCCTCGCCCTGCACCGACACCCTCAAGCGCGGCAAGCAGGGCGGCGGTGCGGCACGCGTGGTGGAGACTGTGGATCGCGCCTTTTACTGGCGGGCCCAGACACCCCAGATGTTCCGGCTCGACCTGCTGACACAGGCGCTGGAAGAATGTCGCTCGCGCGACGTGGCCGTGACCGACGAGGCGAGTGCAATGGAACGCGCCGGCTATCACCCCCGGCTGGTGCGGGGCCGCGAGAGCAACATCAAGGTCACCTTTGCTGAAGACCTGCCGCTGGCTGAGTTCTGGCTGGCGCAGCGCGAGCGCATGACATGAGCCTGCGCATTGGTCATGGCTTCGACATCCATCGCATCGAGCCGGGCGAGGGCGTGACGCTGGGCGGGGTGTTGATTGCCTGCGAATACCGCATCGTCGCCCACTCCGACGGCGACGTGCTGATTCACGCGCTCTGCGACGCGCTGCTGGGCGCCATTGGTGCGGGTGACATCGGCAAGCTGTTCCCGGACAACGATCCGCAGTTCAAGGGTATCGACAGCCGCAAGCTGCTGCGCATCGTCATGCAGCGCGTGCGCGAGGCCGGTTTCGCACCCGTGAATGTCGATGCCACGCTCATTGCAGAGGCGCCGCGCGTGGGCAGGCATGTGCCGGCTATGTGTGCAGTGCTGGCGGAGGACCTTGGCATCGCTGCGGGCCTCGTCAACGTCAAGGCCACCACCAATGAGGGCATGGGGCATCTGGGTCGCCGCGAGGGCATTGCAGCCCACGCCGTGGTGCTGCTGGCGGCGGGGCCGTCGCTTGTGGCCTGAAGCAGCGGTATGTCCATTTTTTTGCAGGGAGTGATCATGAAAGCCACGAAACTTTTCACCGTGTTGTTGGCCGTGGTTTTCGCCTCTGGCGCCTGGGCCGCCGCATCGCCGGCGGGCACGGCCGCCACCGTTGCGGGTGTGGTGACGGCTTTCGCCAGCGATGGCCAGACGCGCCAGCTGGCCAAAGATGACGCGGTTTATGCGGGCGATCGCATCGTCACCGGTGCCGCCAGCTATGTGCGGCTGACCCTGCGTGATGGCGGCTCGATGGTGCTGCGCCCCGATACCGAGTTCGCCATTGTCGATTTCCGTTTTCAACCCGGTGTGGCCGAGGCCGCCGTGAAGGTCGTACCGCCGAAGCCTGAGGTGCCGGTGATCGCGACCGCACCCCGGCCTCTACAGGTGAGCAGCGCACCATCCGTGGGCAATGCCGCGTTCTTCCGCCTGGTGCGCGGCGGCTTTCGCGCGGTGAGTGGACTGGTGGGCAAGCTCAACCGCGAGGAATACGCCGTGAGCACTCCCGTGGCCACCATCGGCATTCGTGGCACCGCCTTTTGGAGCGTGGCCTGCGATGCCCTCTGCGCCGCCGACCCGATGGTGACTGGCGCGCTGCCGGCAGGTCAGACCGCACTCGGAGGTACCGTTTCGGCGGTGGACCAAGGTGAGATCGTCATCGTCTCCAACGCGGGCCAGACGGCCTCTCTGAAGGCCTCGCAGTTTGTGTTGACCACCGCTTCCGGTGTGCACGTGACGCTGCCCGGCCTGCCGGCGTTTCTTGGCGCGGAGCAGTGGCTGAGCGTCACTGAGCAGGCGGTACTGAGCGCACCGGAGCCCGAAGCGGTTCGCACCCCGCTGTCACAGGCCGTGGCCAGCACGGTGCCGGTGTATGGCACGGTGGGGCTGACGCTGTTGCTGGGGGCAGTGGTGCTCGCCACCGACGGTGAAGACGGCAGCAATAGCACCGCCACAACACCCACCACCCAGACCGGCACGACTTCAACCAGCCTGCAGTAAGGCGCCGCTTCGTGGGGCGCTACTGCGCCCGCAGCAGCACGTAGACCGCGCCCGTGCCACCGTCATGGGCGCGGGCTGAGCAGAACGCCAGCACCTCGCGGCGCTTGCGCAGCCAGCCATCGAGCGCGCGCTTGATCACCGGGCCTGAGTTGGGCGAGCCATTGCCTTTGCCGTGGATGACGCGCACGCAGCGGTAGTCACGTGCCGCGCAGTGGTTGAGAAAATGCACGATCTCCTGGCGTGCATCGTCACGGTTCAGGCCATGCAGATCGCACTCGGCCTGCAGGCGGAACTGGCCGCGTCGGAGCTTCTTCCAGACGCCGTCCTGGATGCCCTCGCCACGGTAGGTGAGGGTGTCGCCAGACTCGAAGTCTTCCGGATACATCGGCTCCTGCATCAGCTCGGCCATCACCGCCACGACGTCGAGCTGGCGTTGCCGCGGCAAGGGCGGTGGCGGCGGTTTCAGCGAGGGCGGCAGGCGGTCTGAAGGCGGTTGCAGTTTCACGCCAGACAGCAAGGCCCGGAACGGTTGATCGGCTTCGTCCTCCGGTATCGCCTTGGGGCGGTCGTCGCGCTTCATGGCGGCTAAAATAGCGGCTCTCCCACGACAAGCAAACCGCGCGCTTCAACAGCGCGCGCAACCATGAAGATTCTGGTTTCCAATGATGATGGCTGCACCGCGCCGGGCCTGAGGGTGTTGGCCGCTACGCTCGCCGAGCAGCACGCCGTGCAGGTGGTCGCGCCCGACCGCAACCGCAGCGGCGCGTCCAACTCGCTGACCATCCTGCATCCCCTGCGCCCCCACCGCCATGACCACGGCAACATCCCCGGCTGGTGTGTGGACGGCACGCCCACCGACTGCGTGCACTTGGCGCTGACCGGCCTGCTCGATGAAGCGCCCGACATGGTGGTGAGTGGCATCAACGCCGGTGCGAACCTGGGCGACGACACCATTTATTCCGGCACCGTGGCCGCCGCCATGGAAGGGCGCCGTCTCGCCACGGCGGCCATCGCCGTGAGCTGTGTCGAGCACCAGCCGCACCACTATCCCACCGCTGCGAAGGTGACGCTGGAACTGGTCGAGCGCCTGCTGCGCGCACCCTTGCCGCGCGACACCATCTTGAACGTCAACGTGCCAGACCTTCCGTACGAGCAGCTCAAGGGCATGCTGGTGACGCGTCTCGGTCACCGCCGCACCGCGGAGTCGGCGGTGAAGTCTGCCGATCCTCGCGGTCGCAGCATCTGGTGGGTGGGCGCGGCAGGGCCGGAGGAAGACGCGGGCCCCGGCACGGATTTTCATGCCGTGAACAATGGCTATGTGTCGGTGACACCGCTGCTGGTGGATCTCACCCAGCACTCTGCGCTCGATAGCCTCAAGCGCTGGATCGAAGCCTGATGACGCTCCCGCCGCAATCGCGTCTCGCGGCCGAGGCCCAGCGCGCTGCCCCTACCGCGGGTGCGCGCACCCGTCTGGTTGAAAAGCTGCGCGAGCTGGGCGTCACTGATGAACGCGTGCTGGCCGTGATGGCCAAGGTGCCGCGCCACGAGTTCGTCGAGCCGGCTTTTCAGGGCCAGGCCTATCACCCCGACCTCACCGCCCCCATCGGCCACGCCCAAACCATCAGCCAGGCCCGTATCGTGGCGCTCATGACGCAGGCCCTCATGGGCGGTGCGGCCAAGCTCAACAAGGTGCTGGAAATTGGCACCGGCTCGGGCTATCAGACGGCGGTGCTCAGCCCCCTGTGCAGCACCGTGTTCACGGTGGAGCGCATCAAGGCGCTGAGCGAAAGCGCCCGCAAGCGACTGGCTGCGATGGGCCTGCAGAACGTGCATTGCGGCTATGCCGATGGCACCGAGGGCTGGGGGGCGTTTGCACCCTATGACGGCAT
>CAMTXV010000106.1:0-7266 GCA_947085665.1 uncultured Sinobacteraceae bacterium
ATCGGTGACTGGAGTTCAGACGTGTGCTCTTCCGATCTCTATGGCGAGGGCAGCTCCAGCACAGGCAAGCTCAGCACATGCACTCGCGAAGGGTCATCGCGCAGGCGCAGATAGAGCTTGCCGTCGATGGGACGCGGCACGGCGAGCGCAGTGGCGGGGAAGCCATCGGGTACCACCGCTGCGCGTTCGAAGCCCGCACTGTTGGCCACGGCCGCAAGCAGGAACAGATCGCTGCCACTGAGCCGGCACGCCAGCTCCGCACTCGCCGGGCATTGCAGCGCCTTGAGCAGCGGCAGTCGCACCAGCATGGCCAGCGGCTGCCAGTCGCCGGCAATGGCGTTCACCACCGGGCGAAATTGCAGCGCGCCAAAGGCCGAGCTGCCAAAGGCCTTGGCGGGGTCGAGTGTCGCCACCGCCACCTTGCTGTCTTCCAGCCGCAGGCCGCCGTTGGCGAGCGTCAGCGTGGTGCTGAAGGTTTCCTCCACGCTCGCCACTTCGATGCCCTGTTCGCGCACGATGCTCGGCGGCAGCTCGGCGCGCAGCGAGAAGCGCAGCGTGCCGCCCAGCGGCGGCACGGCCTCGTCGCTGAGTTGGATGGTGTTATCCGTGCTGGCCAGCTGCACGCTCTTGGCAATGAGCGACACGCGCGGGCGTGCGGGGGTGACCGTGGCATTGAGCTTCACCGTGCGGCCATCGCGCAGGGTAGCCGTGGCGGTGGGGGACTGGCCGGCCTTGAAGCCCGCCGCCGCAGCGGCGTCCTGCGCGTGCAGCGTCAGCGCGTCACCACCGCGCGGGGTGGCGAGCGCACCGGGCAGAAAGCTCACGCCGCCCACGATGAGCCGCGTCACTTCATCCAGACGGCTGCCCTTGAGCACGCCCTGTGCGTCGCCGGCGTGCAGCGTAAAGCCATCCAGCCGGCCGACGTTGGCGAAGGTTTGCAGCGCAATGGGCTGCGGCTCTACCTCGCCGTGCTGGCGAATGAGCAGGGTGACGGGGCCGGGCGCGGCGTCTTGCAGCGGCAGCTTCACCTCCACCTCGTCGGGCTTGGTGCGCTTCCACTCCGCGCGCAGCTCCTTGCCGGCGGGGTCGCGCAGCATGATGGCGTCCACGCAGCTCACGCTCTCGGCCTTGAGGTGTATGGTTTCGGTGCGTCCCACCAGCAGGCCTTCGCCCTCGCCCGCGTTCGATGCCAGCGCCCAGCCCTTGGCCTGCGTGTTGCGCAGCTGAAAGCCCGGGCCGTTGTAGGGCTCGAAGCCCCAGTAACCCTTGAGTTGCGCGCGCACCGTCTCGCCCAGTGTCACGCCCTGTAGCGGACGGGTGTCGACCACATAGCCGCCCTCCAGGCCATCGGGCACGGCCGGCAGGCGAATGGTGTTGCCCTCGCGATCATTCACGGCCAGCGTTACGTCGTGAGCGAAGTCGCTGGCGAACACCAGCGGCGCGCCCTCCACTGGCAGTACCAGCTGGCTTTGACTGGCGCAGTAGATCTCCTGCGGGGCCACGGCATGCATCGGCGGCAGCTGGGGTTTTTCCACGGCGGGGAGTGCCGCCACCAGCACCGAGTGCGGCGCCTGGAACGAGGGCGCGGTGTTGAGCGTGAGTGCCATGCGGCGGCCCTCTGCCGCACCCAGCGCCGGGATGTACTGGAAGCGCGCGGTGTTGAAGCTGCCGAGGATGCGCGCGAGGTCCACCACCGAATTGATGTACGGGCTGTAGTAGCCATAGCCCGCCTCGGGCGTGGCCGATACATCGCGCAGCAGGTCGTAGCCGGGGCTGGCCGCAAGCGCTTCAACCAGCGACAGGCTGTGACCGTCGCTCAGAATCAGCGACTCCTGCCCCGACATGAGGCAGGGCGCCTGCAACTGCGGAATACGGTCCAGACATTTCTCATCAACACGAATCGCAAGGCTGCGTGCCAGCAAAGGCGCTGCGGACTTCAGACGTGCGGGATCGGTCTGGTCGAGCACGCGGATGGTGCTGAGGTAGCGCTGCAGGCGCGAGCGGTCGAGGGCAGCCTGGTTCAAGTCCTGCGAGCTGCGCACGAAAGCGCCGGGGCGACCGCGCACGGCGCTCACCAGGGTGTCGAAGTCACCGCCCGTGGCGGGGGCCATGAATACCAGCGCCTGCTGCGCGCCGGCCGGCACCGTCACGGTCAGGCCCTCCTTCGCGCACTTGCCCTTCCAGGTCTTGCAGGGATGAAACCACTTCTCGGGCGGCGGGTTGGTGGACCCGCTCAGAAACGCCAGTACCAGCAGATAACGCGCCGACTGCGTGGCGGGCAGATCGGCCTTGATCCACAGGCGATCACCCTCGGTGAGGTTGGGCACCTTGCTGATGGGCAGCACCTGCTTGCCGCGGGTGACCGTGACCTCGATGGCCGGGCCGGCGAGATCAAACGGCGCGGGGGCGGCCAGTGCGGGGGCAGTGAATAGCGCGAGTAGCAGCAGGCGGCTGAAGTGTTTCCACATCGGTTACATCTCTTGGAAATTGCTGACGCAGTTTAGGCGTGTCAGCCGCTGCGCTCTCGCCAGAGTGCTCCGGGATCGTCTTTCAAGCGCGTGGAATGACATAGAGCAGCACCGCAAAGTAGTGAGCCACGCTGCCGCCGAGCACGAACACATGCCAGATGGCGTGGTGATAGCGCAGGCTCTCCCAGCGATAAAAGATGGTGCCGATGCTGTAGCTCAGGCCGCCGGCCAGCAGCAGCCAGAGTCCGCCTTCGGGGAGCGTGGCCAGCAGCGGCTTCACGGCCACGATGCCGCACCAGCCCATGACGAGATACACCGCGAGCGAGAGTTTCTCGAAGCGGCCTGTGGTGAACACCTTGAAGGCGATGCCCACCAGCGCCAGACCCCAGAGCGCGCCAAACAGCCACCAGCCCACGGTGGGTCGCAGCGTCACCAGCGTGAACGGCGTGTAGCTGCCGGCAATCAGCACATAGATGAGGCAGTGATCCAGCACGCGGAACACATGCTTGGCCTTGGGCTGCGGAATGCTGTGGAAGAGCGTGGAGGCCGCATACATCAACACCAGGGAGGCGCCGAAGATGCTCACCGACACCACATGCCAGGCGTCGCCATGCAGCGCGGCCTGCGCGGTGAGCACGGCCAGGCCTGCGATGGCCAGCAAGGCGCCAATGCCGTGGGTGACGCCGTGCGCAATCTCCTCCCGCAGCGAGTAGATGGAGGCCTCGGCTTCGCGCAGCACTTCGCTGGCGCGCTCGGCGAGTGCGGCGGGTAAATCGGAGCTGGGCTGTGGCTGGGTCATGGCACTTCCTGTGGTGGCCACCAGCATCGCGCCTTTGCGCGTCAGTGGCACGACGGTGTTCGCGGCAGGGTGGCTGTCCGCAGGCAGCCGGAGGTGTCCGCTGGAGTGTCCGCTGTCCGCGTTCGGACGCCATTCTAGGTTTTTGGATAAGCCATAAACACAATAAAAACAGTGCAATACGCCGCTGGCGCGGCTTGGCACAGGGCTGGCATTGGAAGCGCTGTAACCGCCTACAGGAGTTCGCCATGACTATCCGCCCTTTCAAGTTCGCCGCTGCCCTTGCCCTCGCCCTTGCCGCTTTCGGCACCGAGGCCGCCGCAGTGACCGTCGCCGAAGCCACCACGCTGGAAGCTGTGGTGGTCACGCCCAGCGCCAACTACAGCGCCAGCCAGTGGCAGGCGCGCCAGTCCATGCAGCACGCCAGCCGCAACGCGGTGGTGCTGGAGCGCGTCATCGTCACGCCCACCGCCCGCTACTCGGTGGCTGAGTGGAATGCCCGCCGTAACCCTGCGCTGGCACTGGCTGCCGTCACGCTGGAGCCGGTCATCGTCACCCCGCACGGCAGCTACACGCTGGCCGAGTGGCAGCAGCGCCAGTCGGGCCTCGCTTATGCCAAGCAGCAGCGCAGCGTGCGCGGCTGGTTGCAGGCGGTGTGGCGCACGGTGCGCCTCGCGCGTTCGCCCATCGCGGTTTAAGCGGCCTATGAGCAAGCCCACCATCGCGGGCACCACCGGGCAAGACACGGTGCTGGCCGCCACACCGCGCCGCCGTCGCTGGGCGCTGCTGGCCCTGTTGCCGCTGGGCCTGGTGGTGCTGGCCGCTCTCGCTTGGCCGGCGGTGTCGCGCTGGAGTGGCGCGGAGCGCTCGGTGTCGATGGAGCGTCTGCGCCTGGCCACGGTGACGCGCGGGCGCTTCGTGTCCGATGTATCAGCTCAGGGCAAGGCGGTGGCGGCCGTCAGCCCCACGCTGTATGCCACGGGTGCCGGCGTGGTGACGCTCTTGGTCGCTGCCGGTGAGAGCGTGCAGAAGGACCAGGTGCTGGCGACGGTGGATAGCCCAGAGATCACCAACGAACTCGCGCGCGAACAAGTGAACCTCGACAGCCTGCGCTCGGCCGTCGCCCGGCAAAAGGTGGAGGCCCGCACGCGCATCTCGCAAGGGCAGCTCGCCATCGAGCTGGCCAAGGTCACGGTGGTGGCCGCCGAGCGCGAGCTGGCGCGCGCCGAAGACGCCAAGCGGCGCGGCGTGATGCCCGATATTGAAGTCGCGCGCCGCGACGACGAGCTGATTGTGGCCCGCGTGCGCGCCAAGCAGATGCAGGAGGAGGCGGGCCTGTTGGCCGAGGGCCTCAACTTTGAACTCAAGACCCGCCAGCAGGAGGCCGAGCGCCAGGCCCTGCTGGTGGCCAATCTCGCGCGGCGCGCGGGCGCGCTCACCGTGAAGGCACCGGTCGACGGCGTGGTAGGCAATCTCGCCGTGCAGCAAAAGGCCGCCGTGGCCGCCAACGAGCCGCTGCTGACGGTGGTGGATCTCTCCAATCTCGAAGTGGAAATGCAAGTGCCGGAGACCTATGCGCAGAGCATGGGCTTGGGCATGGCCGCCGAGATTTCCTGGGGCGAGCAGCGCCACGCTGGCCGCCTCACCGCGCTCTCGCCCGAAGTGCTTAACGGCCAGGTGGTGGCGCGCCTGCGCTTTGACGCCGGCACGCCGCAGGAGCTGCGCCAGAACCAGCGCGTCAGCGTGCGCATCGTGCTCGACGAGCGCGACGATGTGCTCATGGTGCAGCGCGGTCCGTTTCTCGAAGCGGGCGGTGGCCGCAGTGTCTATGTCATCCGCAACGGCTTGGCCCAGCGCCAGCCGCTGCGCACGGGGGCCACGAGCATCGTCAGCATCGAGATTCTCGAAGGCCTGAACGAAGGCGACCAGATCATCATCTCCGGTACCGATCAGTTCGACGATGCCGCCACTCTTTACTTGCGTGACTAATCAGGAGTCTTCCCCATGCTGCAAATGACCCACATCAGCAAGGTGTTTCGCACCGATCTCGTGCAGACCCACGCGCTGCGCGACTTCAGTCTCGTGGTGAAGGAGGGCGAGTTCGTCGCCGTCACCGGGCCTTCGGGCTCGGGCAAGACCACCTTCCTGAACATCGCCGGCCTGCTCGAAACCTTCGATACCGGCAGCTATCTGCTGGATGGCAAGGACGTGAGCCATCTCGATGACGCCGCGCGCTCGCGGCTGCGCAACGAAAAGATCGGCTTCATCTTTCAAGGCTTCAATCTCATCCCGGACCTCTCCGTGTTCGATAACGTCGACGTGCCGCTGCGCTACCGCGGCTTCGACAGCAAGGAGCGCCGCCGCCGCATCGAGGGGGCGCTGGAACAGGTGGGTCTCGCCTCGCGCGCCAAGCATCTGCCTTCACAGCTCTCGGGTGGGCAGCAGCAGCGCGTGGCCATCGCGCGTGCCCTGGCCGGCACACCCCGCATCCTGTTTGCCGACGAACCCACGGGCAATCTCGACTCACTGATGGCGCGTCAGGTGCTGGAAATGCTGGAGGAGATCAACAGCAAGGGCACCACCATCGTCATGGTCACCCACGACCCCGAGCTGGCACGACGCGCGCATCGCAACATCCATGTGATGGATGGGCAGGTGAGTGATTTCACCGACTTTTCGCAAGCCGCTGCTGTTCGCGACGCGCTGGCTGCTTAGGAGCTCACCATGTTCGCCCATAACCTCAAGCTCGCCTGGCAGAGCCTGCGCAAAAACCCCGTGCTGTCGGCGCTGATGATTGGCGCCATCGGTTTGGGCATTGGCGTGTGCATGACCACGCTCACCGTCTATACCTTGATGAGCAGCAACCCCATTCCGCAGAAGAGCGAGCAGTTGTTTGCCGTGACGCTCGACAGCTGGGACCCGGACAAGGCCTGGGGTGAGCCCAATCTCACACCGCCGCAGCTCACCTGGATCGACACCAAGGCGCTGCTGAAATCCGACATCCCCAAGCGGCAGGCGGCGATGTTCTATGGCGGCTTCTCGCTGCAACTGCCGGATGAAAAGCTGCCGCCGTTTCTGGCTGAAGCACGGGTGACCACGGGCGACTTCTTCCCGATGTTCGAGGTGCCGTTTCTCTTTGGCGCGGGGTGGGATGCCTCGGCGGATAGCACCGAGCAGCGCGTGGTGGTGCTGAGCAAGGCCACCAACGAGAAGCTGTTTGGCGGCGCCGACAGCGTGGGCAAGACGGTGAAGCTCGACAACCGCGAGTTCCGCATCGTGGGCGTCATCGACGACTGGCACCCCACGCCGAAGTTCTACGACCTGAACAACAACGAGTTTGGCGAGCCTGAGCAGATCTACGTGCCCTGGGGCGTGGTGGAGCCCTTGCAGGTCTTGAGCTACGGCAACAACAACGGCTGGAAAGCCGAAGTGATCAACACCTACGAAGAGCGCCTGCGTTCGGAGACGGTATGGATTCAATACTGGGCCGAACTGCCGAATGCCGACGCACGTGATCGCTACCAGGCCTTCATCGACCAATACGTCATGGAGCAGAAAAAGCTCGGCCGCTTTGCGCGCCCACTCAACAACCAGCTCACGGCGGTGATGCCCTGGCTGGAACGCAACGAGGTGGTCACTGAAGACGCACGTGTGCTGCTGGGCCTGTCCTTCCTGTTTCTGCTGGTATGCCTGCTCAACATCGTGGGCCTGCTGCTCGCCAAGTTTCTCGGCAAGTCCTCTGAGATTGCCCTGCGCCGCGCACTGGGTGCCACGCGCTGGCAGGTGATGCAGAAGAACCTCGTGGAGGTGAGCCTCATCGGCCTGCTGGGCGGCGTGCTGGGCCTGCTGCTGGCGTTGGCCGGTCTGCAAGGGGTGAAGCTGCTCTACAACGACTACCAGAAGCTGGTGCAACTCAACGGCGAGCTGCTGCTGGTGGCGCTTTGCATTGCGCTCGCCAGCAGCCTGCTGGCGGGCGTCTACCCCGCCTGGCGCGCGGCGCGG
>CAMTXV010000107.1:0-5972 GCA_947085665.1 uncultured Sinobacteraceae bacterium
CCGGCTACATCGTGAGCTGGGTGAACCGCCACGGCTCCACCGGGTTTGGCGAGGCCTTTGCGCGCAGCATGAACGGCGCCTGGGGTGACAAGCCCATGGAAGACATCCTGAAGGCCAATGCCTATCTGTTCGACAAGGTGCCCGCCATCGACCGCAGCAATGTGGCGGCAGCTGGGGCGAGCTACGGCGGCTATCTGGCCACCTGGATGCTGGGCCACACCGACGCTTTCAAGACGCTGGTGAACCACGCTGGTGTGAGTGATCTCGTCAACCAGTACGGCGCCGACATCACCACCTATTTCTTCAACAGCGAGGTGCTGGGCGGCGTGCCCTGGGACAATCTCGAAGGTCTGCAGCGCAACAACCCCATCGCCTACGCCAAGAACTTCAAAACGCCAATGCTGATCCTGCACGGCGAACTGGACTACCGTGTGCCGTACGGTCAGGCCACGGCGCTCTACGGCATTCTGCAAACCATGGGCGTGCCTTCGCGGCTGGTGCTGTTCCCCAACGAGAACCACTGGATTCTCTCGCCCCAGAACGCCATCTACTGGAACTACGAGGTGCAGAGCTGGCTGGCGAAGTACATCGGCGGCACACCCATGGCCAAGCCGGTGTTTGATAGCCCCGAGATGCCGGTCGAAAAGAAATAGCGCTGCGGGCCTGAAGGCCGGTGCAGATGTTGCGTGCAGTAGATCGACCGCCTTTCACCCTGTAGAGCCGCGAAAAACCCATGTCCATCCACGCCGCGATCCACCACGTCACCGACTACCGCTACGAAAAGCCGGTCACCATGGGGCCGCAGCTGATTCGCCTGCGCCCGGCGCCGCATTCGCGCACCACGGTGCTGAGCTATGCGCTGAAGATCGAACCGGCGAAGCACTTCCTCAACTGGCAGCAGGATGCCTTCGGCAACTGGCTGGCGCGCGTGGTGTTTCCGGAACCCATCACCGAGTTCAAGGTGACGGTTGATTGCGTCACTGACATGTCGGTCTACAACCCTTTCGACTTCTTCGTCGAGGAATACGCCGAGAACTATCCCTTCACCTACCAGGGTGAGTTGATCGAAGACCTGAAGCCCTATCTGCGCAAGGAAAAGGGCGGCAAGAAGTTCGAAGCACTGCTGGCCTCGCTGCCGCGCGAAAAGCAGCGCATGGTGGACTTCCTCGTCGCCATCAACGCCCGCCTGCAGCACGAGGTGAGCTACACCATCCGCATGGAGCCAGGCGTGCAGACGCCTGAGGAAACGCTGGTGAAGGCCAGTGGCTCTTGCCGCGATTCGGGCTGGCTGCTGGTGCAGCTCTTGCGCCACCTGGGCTATGCCGCGCGCTTCGTGTCGGGCTATTTGATCCAGCTCACGGCCGATCAGAAATCACTCGACGGCCCCAGCGGCACCGAGACCGATTTCACCGATCTGCACGCCTGGTGCGAGGTGTATCTGCCGGGCGCGGGCTGGGTGGGGCTCGACCCCACTTCGGGCCTGTTCTGCGGCGAGGGCCACATCCCGCTCTGTGCGACGCCGGAGCCTTCGAGTGCTGCGCCCGTCAGCGGTGGCTTCAGCTATGCGCGCGGCGAAAAAGACCCGCCGCTGGAGATCGCCTTCGGCCACGAGATGAAGGTGACGCGCCTGCGCGAAACGCCGCGCATCACCAAGCCCTACACCGAGGAGCAATGGGCGGCCATCCAGAAGCTCGGCGACGCGGTGGACGTGCGTCTCAACGCCGGCGACGTGCGCCTCACCATGGGCGGCGAGCCGACTTTCATCAGCATTGACGACTTCCAGGCCCCGGAGTGGAACACCGCCGCCGTCGGCCCCACCAAGCAGAAGCTCGCCAATGACTTGCTGCTGCGCATGCGCACGGAGTTCGCACCGGGTGCGCTGCTCACGCACGGCCAGGGCAAGTGGTATCCCGGTGAGCAGCTGCCGCGCTGGGCCTATGCGATGTACTGGCGCAAGGATCAACACCCGATTCTGCGTGCAGGCGTAGTCGAGTCCACCGTGCCGGCCTACGACAAGCCGACGCCGCACACCGACATGGGCCGCAAGCACGCCGAGCGCGTGAAGAGCGCGGGTCTGTTGATGCGTGGCATCGCCGCGCGCCTGAAGGTGAACCCGGACAACGCCCTGCCCGCCTACGAGGATGCCTTCTATTACCTGCACCGCGAGCGCCTGCTGCCGCCCAACGTCTCCACACTCGACTCCAAGCTGAAAGACGAGGAAGAGCGCGCGCGTCTGGCACTGGTATTCGAGCGCGGTCTCGACGTGCCGCGCGGCTATGTGATGCCGGTGCAGCGCCAGCAGAGCAAGGCCGACTGGGTGAGCGAGCGCTGGAAGCCACGCACCGGCCGCCTGCAACTGATGCCGGGCGATTCGCCCGTGGGCTTCCGCCTGCCGCTGGACTCGCTGCCGCATGTCGATGCCAAGGACTACCCGCACCTGATCGAAAGCGATCCGTTTGCGATCCGCAGCGCGCTGCCCAAGCAGTTCCCGCAGCCGTTTTTGCAGTTGCCCGTCACCGAGCGCGAGCAGCGGTTGAGCAAACAGCGCCTGCTCACCGACGAGCTTTTGGCCGCAACCCAGAAAACCCAGTACATCGAGGGCGTGGTGCGCACCGCGATGTCGGTGGAGCCGCGTGGCGATCACCTCTACGTGTTCATGCCGCCCACGGCGAACGCCGATGATTTTCTCGAACTGATTGCCATCGTTGAAGACACCGCCGCCGAGCTGCAACTGCCGGTGCGCATCGAGGGCTATCCGCCGCCGAACGACCCGCGTCTCGAAGTGCTGAAGATCACCCCCGACCCCGGCGTGATCGAGGTCAACGTGCAGCCCGCCGCCTCCTGGAAGGAGCTGACCTATATCGTCAGCACGGTGTACGAGCAAGCCCGTCTGACGCGCCTCACCGCCGAGAAGTTTCTGGTGGATGGCCGCAGCGTCGGCAGCGGCGGCGGCGCACACATCGTGGTGGGTGGTGCGACACCAGAGAACTCGCCCTTCCTGCGTCGCCCGGACATGCTCGGCTCGCTGGTGCGCTTCTGGCAGAACCATCCGAGCTTGAGCTACTTCTTCAGTGGGCTCTTTATCGGCCCGACCTCGCAGCACCCGCGTGTAGACGAGGCGCGCGACGCGAATCTGTACGAGCTCGAAATCGCTCTTGCGCAGCTGCCGAAAAAGGGCACGCCCAACATCCCGCTCTGGATCGTTGATCGCATCCTGCGCCACCTGCTCACTGATCTCACCGGCAACACCCACCGCAGCGAAATCTGCATCGACAAGCTCTACTCGCCGGACTCCGCCACCGGGCGCTTAGGCCTGGTCGAGTTCCGTGGCTTCGAGATGCCGCCGCACCTGCGCATGAACCTCGCGCAGCAACTGCTGCTGCGCGCACTGATCGCGCATTTCTGGGAGACGCCCTACGAGGGCGAGCTGGTGCGCTGGGGCACGGCGCTGCACGACCGCTTCCTGCTGCCGCACTTCTTGTGGAAGGACCTCACCGGTGTGCTCGACCAGCTGCGTGCCGCAGGCTTCGCCTTCGAAGACGGCTGGTTTGCGCCGCACTTCGAGTTCCGCTTTCCCACCCACGGCACGGTGCGACATGGCGAGGTGGAGATCGAACTGCGCCACGCGCTCGAATGCTGGAACACGCTCGGCGAAGAGCCCGGCGGCGGTGGCACCGCGCGCTATGTCGACAGCTCCGTCGAGCGCCTGCAGATCAAGGCCACGGGCCTCACTCAGGGCAAGCACTTCATCACCGTCGCTGGTCGTCGCCTGCCGATGACGGCCACCGGCACACAAGGTGAATACGTGGCGGGCCTGCGCTACCGCGCCTGGCAGCCGGCAAGCTGCCTGCACCCCACCATCGGTGTGCATACGCCGCTGATCTTCGATCTCTACGATGCCTGGGCCAAGCGCGCGGTGGCGGGCTGCACGTATCACGTCATGCACCCGGCGGGTCGCAGCTACGACAACTTCCCGGTCAATGCCTACGAGGCCGAGGCGCGGCGGTTGGCGCGCTTCTCCACGCTGGGCCACACGCCCGGCAGCTACTGGCCGCGCGAGGAAAAGCTCAATCCCGAATATCCGCTGACGCTGGATTTGCGCCGGAAGTAAGGCTCAGACGACGCGGAAGTAGAGACGCCCCACCAGCTGACCGCCGGTGGTGCGGATGTCGACATGCCAGCGGCCGCGCGGGTCGCCGTCGAAGTTCTGCTTGCGGGTCCAGGTGCGCCAGCCGCGGCCCTGTTCGCTGACACCCTCGATGACGGCCGGGATGCGGTCGATAGAGACACCGCCGTGATACCAGTCGAAGCTCAGCCCCTGTCGCAGCCCCGCTGGCGCGTGGATGGCCGTGAAGGCGATGAGGCCCTGCTGGCGCAGCGTGGCGACATCCACCTCGCGCACCGGCGCACCGGGCTTGAGGCCGCTGAGTTCTTGCGTGATGCGCGCCTCGGTGAGGCGCAGCCCTGCCGGCGGCAGCTGCGCGGACAGCAGGGTGACGACAACCAGGGCGACGATCACGGGCACGGCGGCGCGCAGGCTGGCCGCAAGGCCCTTGCAGCCACTCAACAGCCGCGGCAGGCCGAGCACCAGGGCAAGCAAAGCCACCACAGCGGCACAGGGTGCTGCGGCTTCCAGCGGCAGGTGCAGCGCAATGGGCAGCACCACCAGGGCCGTGACCCAGGTGCAATACACCTGAAAGCACACGGCCATCACGGGGGAGCCCGCGATGTGGCGGTGATAAATCGGGTCCAGCGTGCTCACCAGCGCTGCGGCGCCAAGTACTGCGAGAAAGATGCCGTGGCCCGCATCGAGCTGTGCCGCACCGATGGCGAAAGCCAGTGAAAAGAACAGCAGTTCCTGCTGCAGCGACTGGGTAATGAAACCCGTGAGATGTGGCGAAAGGCGCCCCTTGCTGACGCGGTGCAACCAGCGGCCAGCCACTTGTTCCAGCATCAGGCAGAGCCAGCCGATGAGCGCTGTCACCGCCATGCCACGCGCCAGTGCCGGCCCGCGCTCAATGGCGAGGTAGCCGATCCACCCCACCAGAAAGCTCGCCACTGGCAACAGCCACTGCCAACGTTCAAGCCGCGTCAGCAGCGTCGATTCGGCAGCGCTGGCAGGGAGAGCGGCGGGGTCTGTGGTGGCCATGTGAAGCGCGGTGGAGTGAGCGGGGGATGTTGGTGTGTCACGTTCATCTGGCCGTCGGCTGAACCCGTCAGCGTGCGAGCCGGTCTATTGTTCACGCTGCACTGCCCAGGTTCGAATCATGCCCACCACATTCCATCGCCTGCTGCTGATCACCCTGCCCCTGCTGCTGGCGGCCTGTGCCACCACGCCGCAATCGCGTATCGAGAAAAACCCCGCTGCCTTTGCAGCCCTGAGCCCCGAGCAGCAGCAGAAGGTGCAAGGCGGTGTCGTCTCGGTGGGCTTTGATACCGCCGCCGTAGAGCTGGCCCTGGGCAAGCCCGACCGCATTCTGGAGCGCGAGACGGCCGAGGGCGCCACACAGACCTGGGTCTACTACGCCGTGATTGCCGATCGCCAGCACGCCGGTTTCTGCGGCGCGAGCTTTCCCTACTACGGCTATGCCTATCACTGCGGGCCAGTGGTGGTGACTGCCACGCAATACGAGGAACGCACGCGGGTGATCTTCAAGGAGGGCGCCGTGGTGTCGGTGGAGCGCGCGCGCTGAACAGTGGCGGCACGCGGGCTCTGCGCAATAATGCGCGCCCCGCCACTCTTCACTGGAGCACCGCATGTCGCTGCAAGACCCGGTCGTCATCGTTTCTGCCACCCGTACGCCCATGGGCGCCTTGCAGGGTGTGTTCTCGGGCCTCACCGCCAGCCAGCTGGGCGCGGTCGCCATCAAGGCCGCCGTGGAGCGCGCCGGCATTGCCCCCGCAGACGTGCAGGAAGTGATTTTCGGCAACGTGCTCGGTGCGGGCCAGGGCCAGGCCCCGGCGCGCCAGGC
>CAMTXV010000108.1:0-11173 GCA_947085665.1 uncultured Sinobacteraceae bacterium
CGCCATAGCTCTTGTCGAGAATGACGTTACGGCCCTTGGGGCCGAGCGTGACGCGGACGGCGTTGGCGAGAATGTTGACGCCAGCCACCATGCGGGTGCGGGCGTCGTCGCCGAATTTGACTTCTTTAGCTGCCATTTGAAGCTCCTGAGTTGTTGGGATGTTGCTTGTCTTTTGGCTTGTCATACCTGCGTAGGCAGGTATCCAGGTGTCTTTTGCTTGAGCGCGGGTGTGCGCTTCGCGCTGCCTGGGTTCCTGCCTTCGCAGGAACGACGGAGGATCACTTGGTGAAAACGCCCATCAGGTCGTCTTCGCGCATCACGACGTATTCCTGGCCGTCGATCTTCACTTCCGAGCCCGAGTACTTGCCGAACAGCACGCTGTCGCCAACTTTCACGTCCATGGGGATGACCTTGCCGTCATCGCCGCGCTTGCCGGTACCAACCGCCAGCACTTCGCCACGCACGGGCTTTTCAGCGGCCTGGTCGGGGTTGATGATGCCGCCAGCGGATTTCTTTTCTTCTTCGAGACGCTTGACGATCACGCGATCGTGCAGGGGACGCAGGTTCATGAATTCTCCTAGGAGTGGGGTGAAAAACAGTAATTGGGGTGTCTGCAAGGGAGGTGGCGACTTCGAACGCGGCCGCTTGTTAGCACTCTCCCCCGTAGGCTGCTAATTGTTGCGGGCGTTCATGGCGGATTCAAGGGGGAGCCTGAAAGGGGCCGCTGTCATGGCCTCACCGTCGTTACAATCCGCGCCGTAGCCAATACAACTGTCTACCAACCGCCATCGTTCATCGCCCCTTGGAGTTCTCATGAAATACGGCCGCAAAGTCGCCATCGTCGGCGGCAGCCGCATCCCGTTCGCGCGCAGCAATACCGCCTACGCCACCAAATCGAACCAGGAAATGCTCACTGCGGCCTTCAAGGGCGTGGTCGACAAGTTCCAGCTGCACGGCGAAGCCCTGGGCGAAGTCGCCGCCGGCGCGGTGCTGAAGCACTCCCGCGACTTCAACCTTTGCCGCGAGTCGGTGCTGTCGTCTGGCCTTTCGGCCGCCACCCCGGCCTTTGATGTGCAGATGGCCTGCGGCACCGGCCTGCAGGCCGCCGCAAACATCGCCAACAAGATTGCCTTGGGCCAGATCGAAAGCGGCATGGCCGGCGGCAGCGATACCACCTCCGACGCACCGGTGGCGCTGGGCGAGAAGCTGCGCAAGATCCTGCTGGAAGCCAATCGCGCCAAAACCACGGGCCAGCGCCTGGCCGCACTCGCCAAGTTCCGTCCCTCAATGCTCGCGCCGGCCATTCCCAGCAATGGCGAACCGCGCACGCGCATGAGCATGGGCGACCACTGCGAGCTGATGGTGAAGGAGTGGAACATCCCCCGCGAAGCGCAGGATCTGCTCGCCTACGAGAGCCACAAGAAAGCCGCCGCCGCCTACGAGGCCGGATTTTTTGATGACCTGATCGTGCCCTTCGGCAAGCTCACCCGCGACAACAACCTGCGCGGCGATACCACGCTGGAAAAGCTGGCCTCGCTCGGCCCCGCCTACGACAAGAAATCGGGCCGCGGCACGCTCACCGCCGGCAACTCCACGCCGCTCACCGACGGCGCCTCGGCCGTGCTGCTGGCCAGCGAGGACTGGTGCAAGGCCAAGGGCCTGAAGCCGCAGGCCTACCTCACCCATGTGCAAACCGCGGCCGTGGACTTTGCCGGCGCTGGCAAGGAAGGCCTGCTGATGGCCCCCGCCTACGCCGTGCCGCAGATGCTGGCCCGCGCCGGCATCAAGCTGCAGGACTTCGATTTCTACGAGATTCACGAAGCCTTCGCCGGCCAGGTGCTGTGCACGCTCAAGGCCTGGGAGAGCGACGAGTACTGCCGCCGCCAGCTGGGGCTGGCCGGCGCGCTGGGCAGCATCGACCGCGCCAAGCTCAACATCAAGGGCAGCTCGCTGGCGACGGGCCACCCTTTCGCCGCCACCGGCGGACGCATCCTCGCCACGCTGGCGAAAATCTTCGAAGAGCATCACCAGCACACGGGCAAGGGTGGCCGCGGGTTGATCTCGGTGTGCGCCGCTGGCGGTCTGGGCATTACTGCCATCGTCGAGCGCTAGTTCGCGCGGCTGCGGTACTCCAAAGCGGCCCTGCGGGGCCGCTTTTTTGTGGCTGCAAAGGGAGTTTTGGCCCCTGAGGCGTTTCGGCGTTGCAAGGCTTCAGAGGTCAACACGCGCTCAGGGCATACTTCTGGCGTGCGAGGAAATCGTTAACCAAATAAAGGGATCACCCAAGAAATGAGCCTGTTCAGAACCAAAGCCATCGACCCCAACGCCAGCACCGGCCTCAAGCGCTGCCTCACGGCGTCTGACCTCGTGCTGCTGGGTATTGGCTGCATCATCGGCACCGGCATTTTTGTATTGACGGGTGTGGCGGCGGCACAACATGCGGGCCCGGCCATCGTGCTGTCGTTCGTCATTTCGGGCACCGCCTGCGCCTTTGCGGCGCTCTGCTACGCCGAGCTATCGGGCGCCGTAGGGGGCGCGGGCTCAGCCTATGGCTACGCCTACGTGGGCATTGGCGAATTGCCGGCATGGATCATCGGCTGGCTGCTGCTGCTGGAATACAGCGTGGCGACCGCCACGGTTTCCATTGGCTGGAGCGGCTATTTCGGCAGCATTCTGGATGCCTTCTTTGGCGTGAAGCTGCCACTGGCCTGGACCGCCGCGCCGGCAGAAGGCGGCATCGCCAATCTGCCCGCGATGGGCATTGTGCTGACCATTGCCGTGCTGCTGTGCTGGGGCGTGAAGGAATCGGCACGCTTCAACAACATCATGGTGGTGGTAAAGCTGGCCACCATCCTCGCCTTCATTGCCATTGCCGGCCCACATGTGAACGTGGAGAACTGGCAGCCGTTCATCCCCGAGCGGGTGGTGGATGCCGACGGCAGTAGCCACTTCGGCTTTGCCGGTGTGACCACCGCAGCGGCTCTCATTTTCTTTGCTTACATCGGCTTCGATGCCGTCTCCACCGCCGGCGAAGAGGCGGTGAACCCGCAGCGTGATCTGCCCATCGGCATTCTCGGCTCGCTGGTGATCTGCACGGTGCTGTACATCATCGTGTCCGCCATCCTGACTGGCGTGGTGCCCTATCTTGAAATCGACCAGAAGGCGCCGGTTGCAGAAGCCATGGGGCGGCTCGGCATTACCTGGGCGAAAGGCATGGTGGCCACCGGCGCGATCTTCGGCATCACCACCGTGATGCTGGTGCTCTACTACGCACTCACCCGCGTCGTGCTGGCCATGAGCCGCGATGGCTTGCTGCCCAAGGGCATGGCGGCATTGCATCCGGTGCGGCAAACACCCGTCAGGCTCATTCTGGGCAGCGGCGTACTCATTGCCTGCATCGCGGGCTTCTTCCCCATCGGCAAGGTGGCTGAACTGGTGAATCTGGGCACCCTGGGGGCGTTCTTCCTCGTCTGCCTGTCAGTGATCATCCTGCGCCGCACGCGGCCTGAGCTGAAGCGCCCCTTCAAGACGCCCCTGGTGCCCTTCATTCCTCTTCTGGGCATGGGTTTCTGCGCCTGGCTGATGGCCAGCCTGCCGTCGGCGACCTGGATCGCTTTTTCGATCTGGATGGCGCTGGGGCTGGCGACCTACTTCCTCTACTCGCGCCGGCGCAGCACGCTGGCAAACAATACCTGAGTCCTGAAAGCTTCGAGTTCGCACCACAAAGCCGCTATTCGCAGCGGCTTTTTTCATGGGGTGATGGACTTGGCCAGCGCGCATCGGCACTCTGCCGCCATGATCAATCGCGCTCACTCCGCAGCCCCCACCGTGGGCGTGCTTCTCGTCAATCTCGGCACGCCGGAAGCCCCCACGCCCAAGGCGATTCGCAGTTATCTGAAGGAGTTTCTGAGCGACACCCGGGTGGTCGATGTGGAACCCGCCCTGTGGTGGCCCATTCTCAACCTGATCATCCTCAACACCCGTCCGCGCAAGCTGGCCGCGAAATATGCGGCCATCTGGACTGCCGAGGGCGGCCCGCTGGTGGCCATTGGCAAGCGTCAGGCCGCAGGGCTTGCCGAGCGCCTGAGCGCGCGCAGCGGCAAGGCCGTTCCGGTGGCACTGGCCATGCGCTACGGCGCACCCGCCATTGGCACCGCGCTGGCGCAACTGGAAGCCCAAGGCGCTCGGCGCATCGTGCTGCTGCCCTTGTTTCCGCAGTACTCGGCCAGCACCACGGCGGCGGTGCTCGATGCCACCTTCACCGCGCTCAGCCAGCGGCGCTGGCTACCCGAGCTGGTCACCATCAACAGCTACCACGACCACCCTGGCTATGTTGCTGCGCTCGCTGCCAGCGTGCGCGCACACTGGGCGGCGCAGGGGCGTGGCGAGCATCTGCTGATGTCGTTTCACGGCATTCCGCAGCGCTACTTCGACCTCGGCGATCCCTACTTCTGCCACTGCCAGAAAACCGGGCGCTTGCTGGCGGAAGCCTTGCAGTTATCGCCAGGCGACTGGAGCCTGAGTTTCCAGTCCCGCTTCGGCAAAGAGCCCTGGATACAGCCCTACACCAACGAGCATCTGGCCGTGCTGGCGCAACGCGGCATCAAGACGCTAGATGTGATTGCCCCGGGCTTCGCGGCGGATTGTCTGGAGACCCTGGAGGAAATCGCCGTGGAATATCACGAAGACTTCGCCAAGCTGGGCGGCAGCCTGCGTTATGTGCCGGCCCTCAATGACGACGCCGCGCATCTGGATGCGCTCGCGGACCTAGTGGGCAGTGCCGTGGGCGCGGCCTTGCAGCCGCCGCTGGAAGCAGGCCAGCTAATGGCCCGCATCGAAGCACTCCAGAATGGATAGAAGCTAGGGCTATCGCAGCCCTCTGCTGCTAGCCACCAAAACCGATCTCTACGCGGCGATTCTGAGCGGCTTCACCGCTGCTCAGCAGCTTGTTGTCGGTGTCGATCCGATCTGCGGGAATGCCGAGGTCGATGAGCGCCGCACGCACGGCAGCAGCGCGGGCCAGCAGCGCATCCTCGGCCTGCGACTCGCGGTGGTCTGCCAGGCTGCGCACCATCAGACGCCGGCTGTTGTCCGCCGCCAGCCGGCGCAAGAAAACCTTGGCGTAGGCCTTCAGCAGCGCGCGATCACCCCGCCCGAGACGGGCACTGCCCGCGTTGAAGCGGATCTCCAGCTTGGGCTGCTCCGCACGCACAGCAAGCGGAGTCTCTCCGAACGACTCCCCTCCTGCCCTTGCTTCGCTTGCAGGCTCGGGACGGGGCGGAATGGGGCCGAGCACGACCTTTGCAGCTGGCTCCGGCAGGCTTGAAGCCAGGCTCACCGCGCTTGCGCGTTCGGTGGCAGCACAACCCACCGCATTCACCATGGCGGCCAAGGGCGTACTTGGGCAGCGATCAAGGCCATCGGCGACGCCATCAAAATCGCTGTCCAGCGCACAACCCTTCTCGTCCACCTTCGCGCCTTTGGTGGTGTAAGGGCATTGGTCCTCGTCGTCTACAACGCCATCGACATCGCCATCATCACGCCGCAGAGGGCAGCCCAGGCGATTCACCTGCACGCCGGGTTGGGTATAGGGGCATTCGTCGATCTCATCTGACACCGCATCACCGTCGCCATCGACGAGGTAGGGCGTGAGAGCCAGTGCCAACCCGGTCCATAGGGTGCCGAGAAGCAGAGCGAAAGCGGTGCGTGCGGTGACGGCCATTGATGGGGTCTGTATTTGTGACAACTACCGGCGAGTAATGACTCTACACCAGCCCTCCCCAAAATCCGGCTCCCGCGACAGACGCGGAGCCAACAAAAAACCCCCGCTGGTGCGGGGGTCTTTTTGAAGCTGACCGCAACTTACTCGCCGGTCTTGATCTCGGCGCGGCGGTTGAGCGCGCGGCCTTCGGCGGTGTTGTTGTCACCCTTCGGCGTGGTTTCGCCGTAAGCGAAGGTCGAGATGCGGCTGGCATCGACGCCCTTCTTCACGAGGTAGCTACGCACCGCGTTGGCGCGACGCTCAGACAGCGCCTGGTTGTAGCCTTCGGAGCCGATCCAGTCGGTGTGGCCGGAGATGTTCACGCGCAGGCTCTTGGAAGCACCCGAGTTCACGCTTTCGGCAGCACGGTCGAGCAGGGCCTGGCCGGCAACGGTCAGCTCGGAACGATCGAACTCGAACAGCACGTCATCAAACTGACCTTCGGTGCCGGCAGCAGCCGAACCGGCGTCACGGGGGCAGCCATTGGCGTCCACCACGGTGCCGCGGGCGGTGCCGGGGCAGCGGTCGAGCGCGTCGGGCACGCCGTCGCCATCGGAGTCGAGGGTCTTGCTGGCGCCGGCAGCGGCGGCAGCAGCCGTGCTGGCCGCAGCCAGCTTTGCGCCCACAGGCAGCACGAGGCCGACCTTGATGATGGGCTCGTTCAGCTGGTCGGGACCAAGGTTGGCTTCGTCGATTTTGTCGAGGAAGGCCCAGCGATAACGAGCATCGCCGCGCAGACCGACGTCATAACCGGCCACATCAATCCAGGAAATGAAGCCGAGACCGGCATCAACGAGGGGCTGGGTGTCTTTCACGCCCGTGCCGAGCACATCGGTGCGCTGCACGCCGGCGCCGATGCCGAAGTAGGGGGAGAAGCTCTTTTCGCGGCTGTAGAAGAACTGACCGTCAACCTTCATGCCGTATTCGCGCCAGCGAGCGCCAGGGCCGCCGGCGGTGTCGTTGAAGCGCGAGTAGAAAGCGCCGAGTTCAGCGTTCCAGTACTTGTTGAGGGCCTTACCGCCGCCGTAGTACCAGCCGAGGCCTTCTTCAGAGTTGCGATCCTTCTCATCGAAGGTGTACGCGAACATCGGGGAGACGTAAGGGCGCTTGTCGAGGAACTCTTCCGCATGCAGCGGCAGAGCCAGGCCGATGAGCGTGGCCGCAAGCGCGGCGCGGGTAGCGGTTTTCATTATTCGAAACTCCAAGCGTTGTGGAAGATGGCTGCTGTCATCCCTTAGAAGTGCAGCGCAACAAAATTATAATCAGTTGTGCTGTCCTGCCGCAAAGTAATTTCAAGGCAATTTGCTTGCCTGATTCGTTTTCCGCTGCCGAACCCTCCCACCTTGAGCCCTCGTGACCGACTTTTTATTTGAATATGGGATGTTTCTGGCCAAGGCCGTCACCCTGGTGATCGCCATCCTGCTCGCCGTTGCGGCAATTCTCGGAGCCGCGAGGGACGCCCGCCAGCAGGAGCCCGAGCGACTTGACATCGAACCCCTGAACGAGCGGCTGGAACGCATGCGCGACGCCCTGGAAGACGAGCTTCTGGAGCCCGCCCAGCACAAGGCGCTGGGCAAGCAGCGCGACAAGCAGGCAAAGGCGGCACGCAAAGTGGCGTCGGCTGATGCTCCCCGCCTGTTCGTCCTCGATTTTGAAGGCGACTTGCAGGCCTCTGCCGTGAGTCAGCTCCGCGAGGAAATCACTGCGTTGCTGCAAGTGCTGAAGAAGAATGACGAGGTGCTGATCCGCCTTGAGAGTGAGGGCGGGCTGGTGCACAGCTATGGATTGGCGGCGAGTCAGCTCAAGCGGCTGCGCGATCGCCAGTTCAAGCTGACCGTTGCCGTGGACAAGGTCGCCGCCAGCGGTGGCTATTTAATGGCCTGCGTAGCCGACCGCATTCTCGCAGCACCCTTCGCCATCCTGGGCTCCATCGGCGTGGTGGCACAGATCCCCAACGTGCATCGTCTGCTGAAGAAGCACGACGTGGACGTGGAGCTGCACACCGCCGGCGTGCACAAACGCACCCTGACCATGCTGGGCGAGAACACCGATGCGGCGCGCGAGAAGTTTCGCGAGGAACTGCAAGACACCCACAAGCTGTTCAAGCAGTTCGTCATCGAGCACCGCCCCCAGGTGGCCATCGACAAGGTGGCCACCGGCGAGCACTGGTTTGGCACCCGGGCGCTGGCCATCAAGCTGGTCGATGAACTGAAAACCAGCGATGACTATCTATTAGAGCGTGCCGCCACCGCCAAACTCTACGCCGTGCGCTATCGCCGCAAGAAACCACTGGCCGAACGCCTGCAACTGAGCCTGTTCAAGCTGTTCAAGCCGGCGGCCCTGGAAACCCTGGCTGATGGGGCGGCGCAGCGACAACGCTTCATGCTGTAATGCCGATGCCGCCGGACTAGAACCTATAACGAGATCGCCGATGCCCGCCATGAAACTCCTCAGCGACACCTTTGAAGACGGCGGCATCATCCCTGGCCGCTGCGGGTTCTGCGTGAAGGATCCGAAAACCTTCCTTCGGCTCTCGCAAAACCTCTCGCCGCATCTGGAGTGGCGCGGTGCGCCTGAGGAAACCCGGAGCTTTGCCCTGGTCTGCATCGATGCGCATGCGCCGGCCACCAAACCCGATTACGTCAATACGCCCGGCACGCTGATTCCCGCCAAGTATCCGCGTGGCGAGTTCGTGCACTGGCTGATGGTCGACATTCCCGCCACCGTCAGCCAGCTTGCTGAAGGCAGCTGCTCGCGCGCGGTGATACCGGGCGGCAAGCGCATTCCGGATGGCCCCGATGGCAGCCGGCAGGGACTGAACGACTACACCCACTGGTTTGCGGGCGACAAGGGCATGGAAGGCCCCTACCTCGGCTACGACGGCCCCTGCCCGCCTTTCAACGACAGCATTCCGCACCACTATGCGTTCACGGTATTTGCGGTGGATGTACCGAAGCTGGCTGTGAGCGGCCACTTCACCCTCACCCAGCTGCGCGAGGCGTTGAAAGGCCATGTGCTGGCCGAGGCCAGTCTGGTGGGTCGCTACACCACCAATCCCGACATCCGCCTGAAATAGCACCGGGCTGCGGAACCCGATGCGCAGAGCGCGGTCAATGCTCGCGCCGCAACTTGCGGCTTTTACTTGTAAAGGACACCACAAGATGTCTCGCCAATCACTCCTGAAAACCAGCCTCGCGGCAGCTGCTGTCGGCTTCGGCATCACTGCCGCCGTGCTTTCGCTCTCCACCACCGCGCCGCAGACGGCCCACGCCGACCTGCCGCCGGCCATGCTCGCCGCACCTGCCACCGGCGGCGTGCCCTCGCTGGCGCCCATGCTGCGCGAAACCATGCCCGCCGTGGTCAACATCTCGGCCACCAGCAAGGTTGAGGTGCAGAACCCCTTCGGGCCGATGATGGAAGACCCCAACTTCCGCCGCTTCTTCGGCATCCCCGACCAGCCGCAGCAGCGCGAGGCGCAGTCGCTGGGCTCGGGCACCATCGTCGATGCCGCCAAGGGCTACATCCTCACCAATAGCCACGTCGTCGCCGATGCCGACGAGATCAAGGTGCGACTCTCGGACGACCGCGAGTTCCCAGCCAAGCTCATCGGCAAGGACCCGGACAGCGATCTGGCAGTCATTCAGATCAAGGCCGAGCGCCTGAAGGCGCTGAGTCTGGGTAATTCAGATGGCCTACAGGTGGGCGACTTCGTGGTCGCCATCGGCTCGCCGTTCGGCCTGCGCCAGACCGCCACCACCGGCATCGTCTCGGGGCTGGGCCGCGCCACGGGTGCAGGTATCGAAGATTTCATCCAGACCGACGCCTCCATCAACCCCGGCAACTCGGGCGGCGCGCTGATCAACCTGCGCGGCGAGCTGGTGGGCGTGCCCAGCCAGATCCTCTCCCGCAGCGGCGGCAATATCGGCATCGGCTTTGCCATTCCCATCAACCTCGCCAAGAGCGTGATGTCGCAGCTCATCGAGACCGGCACCGTCACCCGCGGCCGCATCGGTGTGCAGGGTCAGGACATCACGCCGGAACTGGCGAAGTCCTTCGGCCTGCCCACGGCACGCGGTGTAGTGGTGTCGCGCGTGGTGCCCAATGGCCCGGCGGCCAAGGCGGGCCTGAAAGTGGAAGACATCATCCTGCGCGCCAATGGCCGCGAGGTGACCGACTTCGCCCAGCTGCGCACCGTGATTGGCCTGCTGCGTGTCGGCGAGAAGGTTTCGCTCGACATCCTGCGCGAGGGCAAGCCGCGCACCATCAGCGTCTCGGTGGGCAAGGACACCGACGGCACCGCTAGCGGTGCGGCCGTGCACCCCAAGCTGCAGGGTGCGAGCTTTGGCACGCCGGACGAAAGCAATACCGACGGTGATGCCCGCGGTGTGGTGGTGGTGAAGATCGACCCACGCTCGCCCGCCACCCGCTCGGGCCTGCGCGAGCGCGACATCATCATCGGCGTGAATCGCCGCCCGGTGACCGACCTCGAAGAATTCACCAAGCTCACGCGCGGCACCGGCGATCTGCTGCTGCACGTGCGCCGCGGCGAGGGTGCGCTGTTCCTGCTGGTTCAGTAGCGCTGTATCCAGCTCCGCCGGGTGAAGGCCCGGCGGAGTTTTTTATGGGTGAGAGTCAGTGGCGCACGTATACTTTTCACATGCTGCAAGACGACCTCGACCAACTCGGCACCAAAATCCTTCGCCTCTCTGCGGCCTACCGGCAGGAGCGGCTGGAGAAAAAGCGCGCCTTGCAGGAACGCGACCGCCTGCTTGCCCTCAATGCCGAGCTGAAGCGCCGCATTGAGGGCGTGGTGGAACGCCTGCGCCAACTTGAACAGGAGGCCGCGCCATGAAGCCTGCCGCACCCACCAGCGACGCCATCACCATCAACGTCAAGATCATGGGCCGCGAATACGCGGTGACCTGCCCGCCGGTGGAACACGAAGCGCTCGTCGCCTCTGCCGAGTTCTTGAACGAGCGCATGACCGCCATCAAGAAGCGCGGCCGTGCCCTCACAGCCGAGAAAATTGCGGTGATGACCGCGCTGAATCTCGCCCGCGAATTACTCACGCTGAAGGGCGACGAGAAAGTCACGCCCCAGGACAACAAGGCACGCGAGCGCGTGAAGCAATTCGGCCGCGATATCGACACCACGCTCGGCAGCACTGACTGAGCACGCGGTTGAAGCCAATCGTCAAAAACATTCAGCGCTGGTACGAAACCTCGGCGTGTATCATTGCGGCGTGTCTCCTGCGGTGTTCGAGGGCCTCATCCAAAACCCTTGAGCCTAATTGCAAATCCCCGGGAGCCTTACCCGGTTCAGGCGTGCAAGCCCATCTCGTAATGGGAAGCCCAATGGCCGGCGCGGTGCCCACTTGAGACAATCGTCTCAAGGTCAGCGATGAACGTCACG
>CAMTXV010000109.1:0-1920 GCA_947085665.1 uncultured Sinobacteraceae bacterium
CCTATGGACTACAACTTCGACGGCGCACCGGCGATGAGCCTGAACACCGCCAAAGCCGACGCCATGATGGGCCTGACCGCAGAAATGCTGACCCAGACCCACCAGATCACCCGCGAGCAGCAGGATGCCTTTGCACTCGCCAGCCACCAGAAGGCCACCAAAGCCATGCAGGATGGCACGACCAAAAACGAAGTGGTGCCCACCATGGCCCACGACGCCGATGGCATGCCTTTCCTCGCTACGGAAGACGAGGTGGTACGCCAGAACGCCAGCCTTGCTGACCTGACCAAGCTGAAGCCCGCCTTCAACCCCAAGGGCAGCGTCACGGCCGGCACTTCATCGGCCATCTCAGATGGTGCCAGCTGTGTGTTGATCATGAGCGCCGAAAAGGCAAAGGCTCTGGGCTTGAAGCCGCTGGCCAAGATCGTCTCGGTGGCCGCCGCCGGCTGCCAGCCCTCGATCATGGGCATTGGCCCTGTGCCAGCGACGCAGAAGGCACTGAAGGCTGCGGGGATGGAGATCAGCCAGATCGACTATTTCGAGCTCAACGAAGCCTTTGCGGCGCAGAGCCTCGCGGTGATCAAAGACCTCAAGATCGGCGAGCGCATGGACCGCATCAATCTCAAGGGTGGTGCGATCGCACTGGGGCATCCGCTGGGCTGCTCTGGCGCACGCATCACGGGCGCGCTGGCGCATGTGCTGAAAGAGAATGGCGGCGAGTACGGCTTGGCCACCATGTGCATTGGCATGGGACAGGGTGTCGCAACCGTATTGCAGCGCGCCGAATAAGCCGCCATACGCTGGATCAAAAGCCGGGCTCATTGCCCGGCTTTTTTGTGGCTGCGATCCGGCGCATGCCCGCTTTGCTTGCCGCTGGATGCCTCTAGACGCCGCGCGGGTCGTGTGCGGTAGAGTTAACAAATGCGCGGCTTGCCTTACAGTAACGCTGCTGCAGACCACCGCAGTTCCCATCCACATCGAGAAAACAACTATGGCCACGAAAAAAGCGCCTGCCAAAAAGCCGGCTGCAACCAAGAAAGCTGCACCTGCTAACAAGCCCATCAAGGACGTGCTCAACAAGACCGGCCTCCTCGCTCACGTGGCCGAGCAGAGCGGTGTTGAACTGAAATCAGTGCGTCTCGTCGTCGCTGCCCTGGAAGGCGCCATCGCCGCCTCGGTGAGCAAGAAGGGTGCGGGCGGTTTTGTGCTGCCGGGCTTCCTGAAGATCACCGCGCAGAAGGTGCCTGCGAAGCCGAAGCGCAAGGGCGTGAATCCCTTCACCGGCGCTGAGCAGTGGTTTGCCGCCAAGCCGGCTTCCACGAAGATCCGCGTGCGTCCGCTGAAGAAGCTGAAAGACGCCGCCGCCAACTAATGCCTGCTGCGAAAAAGGGCGGACATCATGACGATGTCCGCCCTTTTTCTTTGCTCGCTCAATTTTGAGCGCGCGCGCTCCTTCGCTTCAGCGCACCGCGAACAAGCCGCGCTTGGCGGGCACCCACCAGATCAAGCCAAACACGAATGTGCCCAGCACCACGCGCAATGGCGCGGGTCGAAGTGTCCTGAGTTGGGCGAAGGCGAGGGGAATCTCGAGCACGTGCAGCCCGAGAATGATCAACGCCAGCAGCACCGAGCGGTGCCCCGTGTCGCCCTGCGCCACATGCCAAGCCGCCCAGCCATAGAAGGCGATGACGCCTGCCATGTTGGCCATCCAGAATCCCTTGCTGTTGATCATCCCTGCTCCTGTGTGATGAACCGGTGGCAGCGACCGGATGGTCTTGCCTGCATTGACTTTACATCATGTAAAGTAAATGTCTGAAGGAATTTGCTGCCCACCATCCGCGTCGACTCGTCAGGGAGACACCATGATTGATCTCTACACCGCCCCCACGCCCAACGGCCAGATCGGAAGAGCGTCGTGTA
>CAMTXV010000110.1:0-1653 GCA_947085665.1 uncultured Sinobacteraceae bacterium
ATCCACGGTGGCGGACTGGATCTGATCTTCCCCCACCACGAGAACGAAATCGCCCAGAGCGTATGCGCCCACGGCGGCAAGGTGTTTGCGCGCTACTGGCTGCACAACGGCTTCGTGAACATGCAGGGCGAGAAGATGAGCAAGTCGCTCGGCAACGTCACCCTGGTGCACGACCTCGTCAAGCACCTGCCGGGCGAGCTGATTCGCCTGGTGCTGCTCACCGGCCACTACCGCCAGCCGCTGGACTGGAACGAGGACGTGATTGCCGATGCCCGCAAGAAACTCGACCGCCTCTACGGCGCGCTGCGGGAGCTGGGCGACGTGATGCCTGCGGCCGGTGTTACGGCGCCCGAAGCGTTCATCGCCGCGCTCGAAGATGATCTGAACACCCCAATGGCGCTGGCTGAACTGTTTGAGCTGGCCCGCGCCGCCAACAAGGCGGAATCCACCGAGGGGAAGGCGCGCATCAAGGCCCAGCTGCTTGATGCCGCCCAGCTCATGGGGCTGTTGCAGCAGAGCGCGGAGGCCTGGTTCAGCTGGGCACCCGAGGCGCGCAGCAGCACGCTGACGCCCGAAGCCATCGACGCCCTCGTGGCCGAGCGCGTGGCCGCGCGCGCCGCCAAAAACTGGGCGGAGTCCGACCGTATTCGCGACGCGCTGAAAGCACAGGGCGTGCTGCTGGAAGATTCCAAGGACGGCATGCGCTGGCGCTTCGCCTGAAGCGCGAAGGCGGGATCAGCGTCATGATGCGGGCACGCCGCCACCCTAGAGCCTCAAATGTCTGACCCGCAGCAGAACGTCCGCGATGTGATGGTTGCCGAGCAGGACTCGGCGGCGAACTTCTGGCGCTACATGCAGTTCTTCTCGCTGGTGGTGGTGTTGCTCATGGTCGGTATCGGCACGCTTATCTTCGTGCTGAACGCCGATGTGGCCACCCAGCGTGAGCGCATCGCCAACGACAACCGGCTACTGGCCGACGTCAACGAACTGGGTCAGCTCACCACCGATCTCGAATCCGCACAGCGCGGCTACTTTCTTACCGGCAAATCCAGTTATCTCGAACCCTACCGCGCCTCGCTCGACGGCATTCCGTCGGTCAAGGGCAAGATTGCCGGCCAGCTCAACACCGAGGAAAGCAAGCTGCTCTACGTGCGCATCGAGCAGAGTCTTGCGAACAAGATCATCGAGCTGAATCACAGCTTTGATCTGGATGGCACCAAGGGTCGCGAGGCTGCGATCGAGTTCATTCGCAGTGACGTAGGCAAGGCGCTGATGGATGACTTGCGCACCGACCTGCAGGCCTTGCGCACGAACATTGGTCGCGGCGCGTTCGAGCGCATGGACAAGGTCGGCCAGTTGTCGACCCGTCGCGACGGCATCTTGCTGTCGCTTATTTTCATCGCGGCGCTGGTGAGTCTGGCCAGCCTGTTTCTGCTGCGAGCGCAATCAAAGGCACAGCGCGTGCTCGATGTGGAACGTGCGCGCGCAGACCGCGCCAATCTCGCCAACCGGGAGAAGAGCACCTTCCTGGCCAATATGAGCCATGAAATCCGTACGCCGATGAATGCCATCTTTGGCTTTGCACAGCTCTTGAAAGACACCGTGAAGGGCGAGCGCGAGAAGTTCTACGTGCAGGCCATCACCCAGAGTGGC
>CAMTXV010000111.1:0-3779 GCA_947085665.1 uncultured Sinobacteraceae bacterium
CTCGCCTACGAGTACGGCGCCCCCCGCCGCTGAAACCCTCGCCGGAGTGCCTCCCGAATGAAGCTGATCAAGGCTTACAACAACGCCGAATTTCTTAATGGCGACGACGCCCGCAGCGTTCGCATTCTCTGCGAGTACCTGGAGCCCTTGTCCCGCCTGAAGCAATCGGGCGTGCAGCGCGCGATTGTGGCGTTTGGCTCCGCCCGCCTGCGGCCCTTGCCCGCCGGCAGCAGCGGGGTGGACTACTACCATGAGGCCGCGGCGCTGGGCGAGCGCCTGGCCCGCTGGACCACGGACACCCATGCTGCGGATGCGCGCTATCACCTCGTCACGGGCGGTGGTCCCGGCATCATGGAAGCCGTGCACGAAGGCAGCGCGCGGGTTGATCGCCAGCTCAATGTGGGGGCAGGCATTTCGCTTCCCTTCGAGCAGCACGGCAATCCGCACCTGGATGCCGAGCATGCCTTCGAGTTCCACTACTTTTTCATGCGCAAGTTCTGGTTCATGAACCTGGCGAAGGCGGTGGTGGTGTTTCCGGGGGGCTTTGGCACGCTCGACGAACTGTTCGAAGTGCTCACGCTCACCCAGGTGGGCAAGGCGGCGCGCATGCCGGTGGTGCTCTACGGCAGCGAGTTCTGGAAAGAGATTCTGAACATTCCCGCACTCACCCGGCGCGGGCTCATCAGTGCGGCAGATGAGGGGCTCTATTGCTACGCCGACACCGTGGAAGCCGCCTTCGAGCAACTCACAGCACAGCTGCCGGCCTGAAGTGGCCCTGCGGTGCGGCCAGCAAGAACTTACTTGTTGCGGCTGGCGCGGGGTTTTTCGTCGCGGAACAAATACGCTTCGAGGTCTTCCTCAACGAGTTTGCGCAGGTCGCGCGCCTCGCGGTATTTCTCCACATCGCGCCAGTCGCGGCGCTCTTCGCCGTCCAGCGTGGCGATTTCGGGCAGGTCGTCGCTGAAACCGCCGTCATCGCCGGCGAAATCATCATAGGTCTTGGCTGCCGCTTCGGCTTGCGCCTTGGCTTCTTTGGCTTTTTTACTCGGACGTCCGGCCATTTTTCTCGCTGCACTTGGGTGACAAAAGCGGCGGCGTTTTAACAGGGATCGCCCAGAAAGGGAAGCGCCGAACCCCTAGAGCAATGTGGTCTTTCGGGTGCTTTGCGGGCGTGTGAGCGCTGGCAGCAGGCCTGCACGCCGCGCCCGCCGCCAGTCAGCCGGGGTGTCGAAGTCGGCGCGGGGACTGTCCAGCACCTCCAGCGAGCCCGATCTGCGCAACCTTTGTGCGGTCTGCCGACACTCGCGGCCGCTGCTCCACGCCACTCCGGCCAGCGAGGGCAGGGTGCGCCGGCTGCCGATGAGCACATAGCCGCCATCCGGTGCGGGCAGCAGCACGTGATCTGCGGTACCGAGCGCGGCAATGGCGCGCTGGAAGTCCACGGTGCGCAGGCTGAAGGCATCGGAGCCAATCAGCAGGCCGCCGTGGCGTGAGAGCACCGCCCGCATGCGGGCGCCGAGATCGCCCCGCGGTTGCCGCGCCAAGCGCACGCCCAGCTCCGCGCGGCAGCGCAGGAAGAACGCGTGGCGGGTGTCCGGTGCGCCCCAGAGCGTGACCTGATGCGCCCCGACAGCCTCGCAGGCCCGTTGCAGTGCGCGCTCGGTGAGCCGCATCTGCACCCAGGCCGCACCCCGCGCGCCAAGACGCGGCATGAGGCGGGTCTTGCACTGGCCGGGCACGGGCGCACGGGCGAAAACATGGACACGCATGGCGCGTTGGCAGGGTGTTTTGAGAAGGCCGCATTCTGCCCTGTACGCGGCTGGCATTTGACAAAACCGCCGCGTAGACTCGCAGCCCCAAGGGGTGGTAGCTCAGCTGGGAGAGCGCTGCGTTCGCAATGCAGAGGTCGGGAGTTCGATCCTCCTCCACTCCACCAGGTTTTCAAGGCCCACTTAGTCCAGTGGGCCTTTTGCGTTGTCCACTGGACTGAAAGTGATTCTTGGCCAGTGGGTCTTTTGCGTTGTCCACTGGACTAGAAATGATTCTTAGCCAGTGGGCTTTTTGCGTCGTCAGCCGGAGAGCACCCATGACCGTCAGCCGCCAGACCTTCAATGAAGTGATGGTTCCCAACTACCAGCCTGCCGAGATGATTCCGGTGCGCGGTGAGGGCTCGCGCATCTGGGACCAGCAAGGCCGCGAATATATTGACCTGGCCGGCGGCATTGCCGTGACGGTGCTTGGTCACGCCAACCCGATCATGGTGAATGCGCTCACCGCGCAGGCGCAGAAGCTCTGGCATCTCTCCAACGTGCTCACCAACGAGCCGGCGCTGAAGCTCGCACAGGCCATCACCGAGGCGACGTTTGCCGACCGCGTGTTCTTCTGCAACTCGGGTGCAGAGGCCAACGAGGCGGCCTTCAAGCTCGCGCGCCGCCACGGCAACACCATTGCCCCGCACAAGAACAAGATCATCTCGTTCTTCAACGCCTTTCACGGCCGCACGCTGTTCACGGTGAGTGTGGGCGGGCAGGCCAAGTACACCCAGGGCTTCGAGCCCATTCCCGGCGGCATTCGCCATCTGCCGTTCAACGATGTGCCGGCGCTGGAAGCGGCGATGAGCGATGAGGTCTGCGCCATCGTGCTCGAACCGGTGCAGGGCGAGGGCGGCATTCTGCCCGCCACCCAGGCTTTCATCGAGGCCGCGCGCTGCCTTGCCAGCAAGTACAACGCGTTGCTGGTGTTCGACGAAGTGCAGTCCGGCAATGGCCGCAGCGGCAGCCTCTACGCCTACCAGCACTACAACGTGGTGCCGGATGTGCTCACCACCGCCAAGGGGCTAGGCGGCGGTATTCCCATCGGTGCGATGCTGACCACTGCCCAGCATGCCGAGACGCTCGCGTTTGGCACCCATGGCAGCACCTATGGCGGCAACCCGCTGGCCTGCGCGGTGGCGCATGCGGTATTCGAGGCCATCAATACGCCCGCCATGATGGCCAATGTGAAGGCCCGCACCGCGCAGCTGCACGAGGGCCTCGCCGCCATCGGCAAGCGCCACGGCGTGTTCGAGGGCGTGCGTGGCTTGGGCCTGCTGGTGGGTGCGCCCATGAGTGCGGCCTTCAAGGGCAGGTCGAAGGAGATCGTCAACGCGGGCCTCAAGCACGGCGTGTGGACACTGGTGGCCGGCCCCGATGTGCTGCGCATGGCGCCGGCGCTGAACATCACCGAAGCCGAAGTGGCCGAGGGCTTGAAGCGTCTGGATGCGGCTTGTGCCGAGCTTGCGGCTGTGGCCAAGGCCGCCTGAAGCTTGTTGCCGGGTCGATGCGCGTGAATCTGCTGCGCATCGATTCGACGGCGGCGCTGCTGGCCGGGGTGCTCACCGCATTGCTCGCGCCATGGCTTGCCCGCTGGTACGGCCTGCCACTGCCGGTGTTGCACGGCATTGCAGCGGCCAACCTCCTCTACGGCCTCTACTCCGGGTGGCTGGCGTCGCGTCCGCCACCCCGGCCGCTCGCGGGCATCGTGCTGCTGGTGGGGGCCAACCTCGCGTGGACATTCGTGTGCTTCACGCTCGCGGTGTTGTTTTTCGACGCGCTGAGCGGCTTGGGCCTGCTGCATCTCATCGGCGAGGGGCTGTTCGTGGGCGCGCTCGCGCTCACCGAATGGCGCCAGCGCCGCAGCCTTCAGACCTGAAGGCGGCAACGCGCCGCGGCTCAGCCCGGCAGCTGCACCAGCACCCGGCTGCCGCGGTGCTCAACGATCACCCCCCGCGGCGTGATTTC
>CAMTXV010000112.1:0-5331 GCA_947085665.1 uncultured Sinobacteraceae bacterium
CACGACGCTCTTCCGATCTCTGCTGCTCCAGCAGGCGCGCAGTGGGTAGCGATAGCTCGCCATCCGCTAGCGCACCATCGGTGAGCAGGATCTGCTCCAGGTGCTCCGGTGCCAGCGTGGCGCGGCATTGCGCATCGAAGGCCCCCGCAAGGCGAGCGTAGTCGGCCTCGCGCAGGGTCAGCCCCGCAGCCATCGCATGGCCCCCGAAGCGGGTGATCAAGCCCGGCTGCTGGGCGTCGATGGCGGCGAGCGCATCGCGCACATTGAAGCCGGTGATGCTGCGCGCCGAACCTTTCAGCACGCCGGCCTCGCTCGCCCTTGCGAAGGCAATGGCCGGGCGGTGATGTGCCTCCTTGAGCCGGGCCGCCACGAGGCCGACGATGCCCTCGTGCCATTCGGCATCGAAGGCACACAGGCCTACTGCCGTGGTTTCGGCGGACATCTCGAAGGCCTGCTCGCTCATCTGCGCCGTAAGGCTGCGGCGCTCGCGGTTGAGGCCATCGAGCTGGCGCGCCAGAGGACGTGCGGCCTCGATGCTCGGGGCCAGCAGACAATCAATGCCCGCGCGCATGTCTTCCAGCCGCCCGGCCGCATTGAGACGCGGGCCGAGCACAAAACCAAGGTCGGTCGCACTGAGCTGCTCGGGGCGGCGGCCAGCGGCTTCGAGCAGGGCCAGCAGCCCCGGCTGCGCGCGCCCGGCGCGGATGCGCTTGAGTCCCTGCTCGACGAGGATGCGGTTGTTGTGGTCGAGTCTCGCCACATCGGCCACCGTGCCGAGCGCCACGAGATCAAGCAGGCGCGCCAGGTTGGGCTCGTGCGGTAGTCGACCCCGCGCGCGTAACTCAGCGCGCAGCGCCAGCAGCAGGTAGAACATCACGCCCACTCCAGCGAGCGCCTTGCTACCAAAGGAGCAACCCGGCTGGTTGGGATTGACGATGGCATCTGCCGCCGGCAGCTCAGGCCCCGGCAGATGGTGGTCGGTGATGATCACCGTGAGCCCCAGCGCCTTGGCACGCGCCACGCCCTCGACGCTGGCGATGCCGTTATCCACCGTCACCAGCACTTCGGCACCGTCAGCGTGAATCAACTCGGCCAGCAGCGGCGACAGTCCATAGCCCATGCGGAAGCGATCAGGCACGGCATAGCCCACAGGCTTGGCACCCAGCGAGGCGAGGCCCAGCACGGCCACCGCACAACCGGTGGCGCCATCGCAGTCATAGTCGCCAGCGATGACGATGCGGCGCTGTGCAGCAATGGCGTCGGCCAGCAGCGCGGCGGCTTGTGCGATGCCCTTCAGGCCTTGCGGCGGCAGCAGCTGGGCGAGATCCAGCGTGAGTTCCTGTGGCTGCACACCACGCGCCGCATACAGGCGGCGCAGCAACGGAGGCAGGTCGGCGGGTAGCTGCGAATACGTCAGCAGCGGGCGTTGGCGGCGAAGCGGCACAGCAGATTTCATGGGCGCGATTATGCCGCCCGCGACTGGCTGCCATGCCGGACAACGGCGACAAAGCGCGGCTTTTGCAACGTAGCGTCCATGTCTATTCAGCAGACTCCGCCGTGTGCCCATGACCCTGCCCCTTTCCTCCAGCCTTCACCGCGGCAAGCTGCGCCGCTGGTGGCGCGGCTACGGGCTGTTTACCGCGCTCTGCCTGCTCTGGCTGCTCTCCACCTTCAGCGCCTTCTGGTTCGATGGCCTGCTGGCCTGGTCTGCCGGCCTGCTTTATGTGGGCTACGACACCTGGCTGCTCGGCTATGTGGCCTGGCAGACGCGTGATCTCGGTCGGCTGAAAACAAGTACTGGGCTGCATCAAGACAAGCCCGGCGTACTACCGGCGCTGGGTATCGTCGTGCCCGCTCGCAATGAGGCCACCGTGCTGGCCGCCACGCTCAACCCGCTACTCGCCCAGCTGCACAGCGGCGACACCCTCTTGCTGGTGGACGATGGCTCCAGCGACGACACCCACAGCCTGCTGCTTAAAAACTATGGGGTGAGTATCAGCGAGGGCTTGGTCACCTCCAGCCTGTACCCGCAGCTGCAGGTGCTGTTCAAACCCAACAGCGGCAAGGCCGACTCGCTCAATGCCGGCTGGCAGCGACTCGCGCAGCCCGTCATCGTCACCATCGATGCGGATACGCGTCTGGCAGCCGATGCCCTGCAGGGATTCCGCGAGGCTTTTGCGCGCGAGCCGGCACTGGCTGCCGCCTGCGGGATTCTGGAACCGCGCACCCAGGGCGGACTCGGCGCGCCTCTCTTCCAGCTGTTTCAGCGCTTCGAGTATCTGCGCGCGTTTCTCTCCCGCGCCGCGTGGATGCAGAACGGCGCGCTGCTGCTGGTCTCTGGCGCCTTTGCCGGCTACCGACGTGTGGTGCTGGAACAGATTGGCGGCTTCGACCCGGAATGCCTAGTGGAAGATTACGAGCTGATCCACCGACTGCACCAAACCAGTTGCGAGCAGCAGCGGGGCTGGACCGTGCGTGTACTGGCCGCCCCCCGCGCCATCACCGATGCACCTGCCGATATCCGGGGTTTCCTGCGTCAGCGACGTCGCTGGTTTGCGGGCTTCCTGCAAACCCAGTTTCGCTATCGCCTGCTGCATGGCGATGCGCGCTACGGCGCGGTGGGCCAGCTGATGCTGCCGGTAAAGGCCGTGGATACCCTGCAGCCGATCTTCGGGCTCACTGCTTTTGCATTGCTGCTGGCGTTCTTGCTGGGCGGCGCCCGCGTGGCCCCGCTGGTGCTGATGGTGATTGCCGCCAAGCTCGTCATCGACTTTGGCTACCACTTCTGGGCACTGCGCCAGTACCACCGCTGGCTGGGTGCGCCCCTGCCAGCGCGGCTCTGGGCCGAGGCTGCGTTCGCCACGCTGGCCGAACCTTTCAGTTTTCAGCTGCTGCGCCACGCCGGTGCGGCCTGGGGCTGGTGGCTGATTCTCACCGGCCAGCGCGACTGGGCTCCGCAGCGGCGCAGCACCGCGGCGGCCATCACACACCGCTTTGCAGCGCCCCCATCCGCAGCACCCACCGCACTCCACAACACCAGGGAAACCCAATGAACACTGCCCCGATCCTCACTCGCGCCTGCAGTGCGGCACTGCTGCTGGCAGCCGCTGCAGCGCAGGCCGCCAGCTATGAAGACGGCCTGCGTCTCAAGCAGCAGCAACAGCTCGCCAGCGCCGCCACCGTGTTTGCAGAGGTGGCGGCCCGCGAGCCGCGCAATGTGCTGGCGCTCGAACAGCTCGCCGTGGTGCTGGGCTGGCAGAACCGCTTCGATGAGTCCATCGCCGCCTGGCAGAAGGCCGTTGCGCTGGCGCCAGCCAAGCCCGACTACCGCATTGGCCTGGCGCGCGTGCAGTACTGGAAAGGCGAGCGCAGCGCGGCACTAACGAGCCTCGATGCCGCGCTGAAACTCGAACCCGACAATGCCGAAGCACACAAACTCAAGGGCGATGTGCTGCTGGCCGATGGCCAGCCCGCCGCTGCGCGCGCCGCCTATGCGCAGGCACAGCAGCTCAACCCTAGCGATGCCGAGCTGCCCACGCGCATCGCCCGCGCCGTCGAGCCCAAGCGCTGGCGGCTCGACGCTGGCTTCACCTACGACGACTACGACAATTTTCGTGGCGCTGAAAATAGCCGCTTCGTGCAGCTGGGCCGGCGCGTCGGCCAGGGTGGCGATGTGCTGTATGCGCGCTACGACGGCTACGACAACTTCGGCAGCATCGACCAGGGCCTGACCCTGGGCACCTACTGGCTGCCGCACCCCAAGCTGCTGCTCAACATGGAAGCCGGCCGCACCTTCGGCACCGCTAATTTTCGCCCCGACACGCAGTTTCAGATCAACGCCGAATGGCTGGCCGAGGGCGTGCTGCAGCCCTTGCTGGGCTTCCGCTATTTCGACTACGACAACGGCACCGTCACCACCATCACGCCAGGCATCCGCGCGCAGTTCGAGGGCACCATTGCCGAGGCGCGCTATGGAATCACCGAGAATATCGATGGCTCGAACACCGGCGTGTTTGCCGCCCGCCTGACCCTGCCACGCGCGGGCTATGCGCCCTACTTCGCCTTCACCACCGGCAGTGAATCCCTACCGCCGCAGGCCAAGGCCGACATCACCATTCTGGGCGGCGGCGTGGTGTGGGACTTAAGTCCTAGCTGGGGCGTGCGAGTGGACTACAGCTACGAAAACCGCAAGGACATCTACAAGCACCATGCACTGGGTGGCGGACTGACCTACAAGTTCTAGCAGCCTTCAGCGCAGATTGGCGACGATGGCGCGCTCCACAGCGCCGCGCTCCGCAGCCACCTGAATCAGGCCCTTGAGCCCGCCCTGGATGACGATGTCCGGGTCTTTCAGGCCATTGCCGGTGAGCGTGCAGACCACGGTCGAGCCCTGGGCGATCTTGCCGCTGGCAATGTCGCGCAGCGCACCGCACAGCGAGGCAGCAGAAGCGGGCTCGCACCACACGCCCTCCTTCTCGGCCAGCAGGCGCTGGGTGGCCAGAATCTCGGCATCGGTGCACTCGTCAAACCAGCCGCCGGATTCCTTCTGTGCGGCCCAGGCGCGGTCCCAGCTCTGCGGGTCACCGATGCGAATGGCGGTGGCCACGGTCTCCGGGTTCTTCACCCGCTCGCCGCGCAGAAAGGGAGCTGCACCCGCGGCCTGATAGCCCACCATCTTCGGGCGGGTCTTCACCGGGCCGGGGCCACACATCGCGCCATCGCAGAAGGCGCAGTCCTCGTGCTGTTGCAGGTCCTTGTTGAGGAAGGCGCAGTTGCCGTTGCAGAGCGCGCAGGCCTGGGTGTTGAGGTTGGCGACTTCGCTGTAGCCGATCCAGTGCGCGGTGATGTTGCCGGCGTTGCCGACCGGCAGGCAGTGGTAGTCGGGCGCGGTGCCGAGGGCTTCGATGATCTCGAAGGCGGCGGTCTTCTGCCCCTGCAGGCGGTAGGGGTTGATGCTGTTGACGATGGTGACGGGTGCTGTCTCGGCCACTTCCTTCACCAGGCGCATGCCGTCGTCGAAGTTGCCCTGGATCTGCACCACCACCGCGCCATGCACCACGGCTTGTGCGAGCTTGCCAAGGGCAATCTTGCCGTCGGGAATCAGCACGAAGGCCGTCATGCCGGCGCGTGCTGCGTAGGCCGCTGCGGCGGCACTGGTGTTGCCGGTAGAAGCACAGATGATGGCCTTGCTGCCCACATGCGCGGCCTGAGTCACCGCAGCGGTCATGCCGCGATCCTTGAAGCTGCCGGTGGGATTGGCTCCCTCGCACTTCAGGTAGAGCTCGACGCCGAGTTGCTCCGAGAGCCGCGGAGCGAGGAGGAGCGGCGTCG
>CAMTXV010000113.1:0-4752 GCA_947085665.1 uncultured Sinobacteraceae bacterium
CGAAGGGCTTCGCCACCGTGTACGAATGCGTGGGCGCCGACTGCGGCGACCGCGCCGATGAATACAGCTACGGCGGCGGCAGCGATGCGTTTCTGAACCTGGTGCATCCGCGCAGCGAATGGGCCGACATCCCCGACACCCATCCCATCGCCTGCTCCGGCGGAGCCTTCATTGGCGATTTGCGCTATGCCGTGCTGAAGAACGAGAAGACGGCCGAGCTGGTGGTGATGTTCACCCACCGCACGGGCATCGTCTCGGGGATATGCCCTGAAGAAGAGTGGAAGAAACACCTCTACACCACCGTGATCTACGTGAAGCCCAAGGCGATGGAAAGCAACATGGAAACGCTGGAGGCGAGCGCCATGGCCAAGGCCATGAGCGAGACCGGCAAGGTGGCGATCTACGGCATTCTGTTCGACACCGCATCAGCCACCATCAAGCCCGCCAGCAAGCCCTCGCTCGACCAGATTGCGGCACTGCTGAAGAAAGACGCCAAGCTCACCCTGCACCTCGTCGGCCACACCGATGGCCAGGGCAAGCTCGAAGCGAACTTCGACTTGAGCAAGCGCCGCGCCGAGGCCGTGAAGGCGGCACTGGTGAAGGACTACGGCATTGCCGCAGCGCGGCTCACCGCCAATGGTGTGGCCTCGCTCGCACCCGTGGCACCCAATACCAGTGACGAGGGGCGTGCGAAGAATCGGCGGGTGGAGTTGGTGCCGTTCTAACCATTGGGTTTTGCGGTTGAATGGGCGAGCATGGAGGCTTGCCACCATCCAACGACCAGACCCCATGAAAGCCATCGTCTGCACCACCCTCGGCGAGCCCGAACTGCTGCAATTGCAGGAGCTGCCTTCTGCCCCGCTGCGCCCCCGCGAAGTGCGGGTGAAAGTGGCGAGTGCCGGCGTGAACTTCCCCGACTCTTTGCAGATCGCCGGCAAGTACCAGATGAAGCTCAACCCGCCCTTCACGCCCGGCGCGGAAGTGGCGGGCGTGGTCACCGAGATTGGTGCGAGCGTGACGCGCCTGAAGGTGGGCGATGCCGTGGCGGCCTTCGTGCCCTTTGGCGGTTATGCCGAAGAATGCGTGGTGGCCGCTGACATGGCGCTACCGCTGCCGGCTGCATTCGACCCCGCCGATGCCGGCGGTTTTCCGCTGGTGTACGGCACCACCCTGCACGCCTTGAAACAGCGCGGCCAGCTGAAAGCTGGCGAAACACTGCTGGTGCTGGGCGCTGCCGGTGGCGTGGGCCTGGCTGCGGTGCAGCTCGGCAAGCTGATGGGTGCGCGCGTGATTGCCGCAGCCAGCTCGCCCGAGAAGCTGGCGCTGTGCACCGCGCAGGGTGCTGATGCGGTGATCGACTACTCGAAGGAATCGCTGAAGGACGCCATCAAGACGCTCACCAAGGGCAACGGTGCCGACGTGATCTACGACCCGGTGGGTGGCGCGCTCGGGGAGGAGTGCCTGAGCTGCATCGCCTGGAATGGCCGCTATCTGGTAATTGGCTTTGCCGCCGGCCCCATCCCCAACCTCGCCGCCAACCGCCTGCTGCTGAAAGGCGCCGCCGCCGTGGGCGTGTTCTGGGGGGCCTTCACCGCCCGCGAGCCGCAGGCCAATGCCGACAACTTCACGCAGCTGTTCGAGTGGGTGCAGCAGGGCGTGCTCAAGCCGCACATCTCCAAGCGCTATGCGCTGGCCGATGCCGGTCAGGCGCTGCGCGACATGATGGATCGCCAGGTGACGGGCAAGATCGTGCTGCTGCCGTAGAATCCGCGCCCCGCCACAGCCCCGGTCTATCCACCGCACCGCTGCCATGACAGAAATCATCAAGCTCGACGCGCTCGCGTCCCCCATTGCCAGCCTGCCCCCGGCGGCCGACACCAAGAAGGTGTTCGTGATCAGCTGGGGTTGCCAGATGAACGCCTACGACGCCGACAAGATGGCGGAGGTGCTCGGTGCCAGCCACGGCTACAGCCGCACGCAGAACGCAGATGAAGCCGACGTGCTGCTGCTCAACACCTGCTCGGTGCGCGAAAAGGCGCAGGAGAAGGTGTTCAGCGAGCTGGGTCGCTGGCGCGAGTGGAAGGCCGCCGACCCGCGCCGCGTGATTGGCGTCGGCGGTTGCGTGGCCTCGCAAGAGGGTGCGGCGCTCACCAAGCGCGCGCCGATCATCGACATGGTGTTTGGCCCGCAGACGCTGCACCGCCTGCCGAAGCTGCTCGATGAAACCCGCAGCACGCATCGCACGGCAGTGGACGTGAGCTTCCCTGCCATCGAGAAGTTCGATCACCTGCCGGCGCCGCGCGCGGAAGGGGCGACGGCCTTCGTGAGCATCATGGAAGGCTGCTCGAAGTACTGCACCTTCTGCATCGTGCCCTACACCCGCGGCCCCGAAGTGAGCCGCCCGCTCGACGACGTGCTGGTGGAGTGCGTGCGCCTGGCCGAGCAGGGCGTGAAGGAGCTGAACCTTTTAGGCCAGAACGTCAACGCCTATCGCGGGCGCATGACGGAAAGCGGCGAGTTCTGCGATCTCGCCCTGCTGATTCATTACGTGGCGCAGATCCCAGGCATTGAGCGCATCCACTACACCACCAGCCACCCGGCCGAGTTCACCGATGCCCTGGCCGATGCCTTTGCCGAAGAGCCCAAGCTGGCGAGTTATCTGCACCTGCCCGTGCAGTCCGGCAGCGATCGCATTCTGGGCGCGATGAAGCGCGGCTACACCCGCAGCGCCTACCTCGAAAAAATTGCCCGCGTGCGCGCGGCCAGGCCGGGGCTGTCGCTCTCCACCGACATCATCGTCGGCTTCCCTGGGGAAACCGACGACGATTTTGCCGCCACGCTGGAAGCCTGCGAGCAGGCCGGCTTCGACTTCGCCTACAGCTTCAACTACTCGCCGCGCCCCGGCACGCCGGCCGCGAATCTGAAAGACAACGTGCCGACGGAGGTGAAGGATCGCCGCCTGGCGCTGTTGCAGGCGCGCATCAAGCAGCAGGACGACGCCTACAAGCGCAGCATGGTGGGCAGCACCCAGCGCGTGCTGGTGGAGCGCGCCTCCAAGCGCGGTGGCGGTCAGGTGGCAGGGCGCGCGGCCAACAACCGCACGGTGAACTTCGATGGCGAAGTGAGCTTGATCGGCCAGTTCGTGGACGTGCGCATCACCGAGGCCATGAACAACTCCTTGCAAGGCCTGATGCTGTGAGCACCCCCGCCCACATCGACCTCGTACTGGAACCCGACGACCCCGAGCGTATTGCCAGCGTCAACGGCGCCTTCGATGCGCACCTCAGGCAGATCGAACTCAAGCTCGGCATCGAGGTGCGCAACCGCGGCAATTTCTACCGCCTGCTGGGGCCGGAGGAACTGATTGCACGCGGACAGGCGCTGCTGGAGAGCCTCTTCGATCTGAGTCTCGATACCGCCGTGACCAGCGAGCATGTGCATCTGGCACTGCTGGAATCCACCGGCCCGCGCCTGCCTGCGGAGCGACTCGCCACGCTGGCGCCCGGCGAGGTGGAAGTGCGCACCCGCCGTGGCGTGGTGCGCGGCCGTACGACGCAGCAAAAGGCTTATCTGCAGGCCATTGCGACGCATGACGTGAGCTTTGGCATTGGGCCGGCCGGCACCGGCAAGACCTACCTCGCCGTGGCGAGTGCCGTGGCGGCGCTGGAGAAAGACCGCGTGCGCCGCATCGTGCTGGTGCGCCCGGCTGTGGAGGCCGGCGAGAAGCTCGGCTTTCTGCCCGGCGACATGGCGCAGAAGGTGGACCCATACCTGCGCCCGCTCTACGACGGCCTCTACGAAATGCTCGGCTTCGAGCGCGTGGCCCGGCTGATTGAAAAGAACGTCATCGAAGTCGCCCCGCTCGCCTACATGCGCGGCCGCACGCTCAACGAGAGCTTCATCATTCTGGACGAGGCGCAGAACACCTCCACCGAACAGATGAAGATGTTCCTGACCCGACTGGGCTTTGGCAGCTGCGCGGTGATCACCGGCGACATGACGCAGATCGACCTCCCCAACAAGGAGCGCTCGGGCCTGCGCCACGCACTGCGCGTGCTGGACGGTGTGGAGGGCATCAGCTTCACCCACTTTGCGAAGCAGGACGTGGTGCGCCATGCCCTGGTGCAGGCCATTGTCGGCGCCTACGAAAGCTTCGAGCACCACGAGCGCGCGCACGGCGAATGAGCAGCAGCGTCCACATCCAGCGCGCGGTGCCGGCTGTGGGTATTCCCAGTGCGGCCAGCCTGCGCGCATGGGCTCAAGCCGCGCGCGGCAGGAAGAAGGGCGAGATCACCCTGCGCATCGTCGATGCCGACGAGGGCCGATCGCTGAACCAGGACTGGCGGGGGCGCGACTACGCAACCAATGTGCTGTCCTTTCCCATGCAGGAGCCGGACTACCTGGGCGATATCGTCATCTGTGCCGCCGTGGTGGCGCGCGAGGCGGCCGAACAGGGCAAGAGCCCGCGCGCGCACTGGGCGCACATGGTGGTGCACGGCGTGCTGCACCTCTTGGGGCACGATCACATTGCCGATGACGAGGCCGAGGCGATGGAGGCCATCGAGCGCAAATTGCTGGCCCGGCTGGGGTTCTCGGACCCCTACCAGCCCATTGACTGAACGTTCTCGGGCGCCTGTCATCGCCTGGTCACCGCCGAGCGCCGCGACTGCGGGTAGACTTAGCGCCCCACCACGACGCCCACACGCCCGCCTGCTGCCCTTCAAGCGGAACGTGCGCACGCCATAGATCGGA
>CAMTXV010000114.1:0-13598 GCA_947085665.1 uncultured Sinobacteraceae bacterium
CCAGCCCGACGCGTGGGGCGAATGCGGCTGCGAAACAGCGACTCCGCCGCGTAGATGTTGCCGGCGCCCACCACCACGCTGCCATCCATCAGGAAGGTCTTCACCGCCGCCGTCTTGCCGCGCGACTTCGCATACAGGTAAGCGCCGCTGAAAGCCTCGCTGAAAGGCTCCGGCCCCATCGTTTGCATCAGCACATGCTCGCCCTCGGCGGCGGGCCAGGGCAGCACGGCACCGAAGCGGCGCGGGTCGTGGTAGCGCAACACGCAGCCATCGTCGAGTACGAGGTCGAGATGATCGTGCTTCAGCAGGGCGTGGTTCGCATCAAGCACGAACACGCGGCCCGACATGCCGAGGTGGATGATGAGCTTGTCTTCGCCTGTGCCCTCGGCGGTTTCGAGGTGCAGCAGCAGGTACTTGCCGCGCCGGCTGGTACCGGTGATGCGCCTGCCCTCGGCGAAGCTCGCGAAGTGCGGCGGCACCGGCCAGCGCAGACGCGGCTCGCGCACGATCACCTTGGCGATGCGGCGACCCACGACATGCGGCTCCACGCCGCGGCGGATGGTTTCGACTTCAGGGAGTTCAGGCATGGCGCGATTCTATGGGCTTGTCATTCCGGCCTTCGCCGGAATGACAGGGATGAGGTGGCTGTTAGGCTTGAGACATGAACACCTCTCCAAGCGAAACCGAAGTCATCGCCACCACCCAACAGTGGCTCGAACGCGCCGTCATCGGCCTCAACCTCTGTCCCTTCGCCAAGGCCGCGTATGTGAAGCAGCGCGTGCGCTTCACGGTGAGTGCGGCGACGAGTGACGAGACCCTGCTGGATGACCTCATCGTGGCCCTGCAGGAGCTGCACGCCGCAGACCCTGCCGTGTGCGAAACCACACTGCTGATCCACCCGGCAGCGCTCACGGACTTTCTCGACTACAACGATTTTCTCGATGCCGCCGATGCCGCGCTCGATGCACTGGGGCTGACGGGCGTGATCCAGGTGGCGAGCTTTCACCCGCAGTACCAGTTCGCGGGCACAGCGCCCGACGACATCGAGAACTACACCAATCGCGCGCCCTACCCGCTGCTGCATCTCTTGCGCGAGGACTCCATTGAAAAGGCGGTGGAGAGCTACCCGGATGTCGATGACATTCCGCAACGTAATATCGAAACCCTGCGGCGGCTGGGGTCTGAGGGCTGGTTGCGATGCCTCGCTGCCGATAAAACCTAAAACAAAGTTGGAGGAGAACCGATGAAACCTCTGTGCCTGCTGGCCGCCATCAGCCTGGGCCTTGCGGCCTGCTCGAAGCCCACCACCCCGCCCGCCCCCGTGGCCACTCCGGCCGCACTGAAGGCGCACAGTGCGGAGTTCACCAAGCAGGTGCTCACGCCCGCACCCGGCGTGCATGTGGCCATCGGCTACGGCATTGCCAACTCCATTCTCATCGAAGGCGACAACGGCGCGCTGCTGGTGGACACCACCGAATCACTGGAAGCGGCGAAGGAAGTGGCCGCCGCCTTTGCACTGAAAACCAGCAAGCCGGTGCAGGCCATCATCTACACCCACTCGCACCCCGACCATGTGCAGGGTGCAGCCGCCTTCATGCCGGCGGGTGTGGCCGTGCCCATCTACGCGCACGAAGACGTGGCGGCAAACATGGACAAGATCGCCAGCGAGCTGCAGCCGGTGATCACCCGCCGCAGCCTGCGCATGTATGGGCATGGGCTCACCGCGGATGAGCTGATCAACCTCGGCATCGGGCCTGAGCTGGCGGTGCACGAGGGCACCACGCTGGGCATCGCGCGCCCCACCAAGACCTTCCGCGACACGCTGGAAGACACCGTGGCAGGCATCCGCTTTCAGCTGGTGCACGCGCCGGGCGAAACCGACGACCAGATTTTTGTCTGGCTGCCGGATCGCAAAATCCTGCTGCCCGGCGACAACATCTACAAGGCCTTCCCCAACCTCTACACCATTCGCGGCACGGGCTACCGCGACCCCAAGCGCTGGGCGGCGAGCCTCGATGCCATGCGGCGCCTGAGCCCGGAGCTCTTGCTGCCCAGCCACACGCAGCCCATCGCCGGCAAGGAAGAGATCGCCCGCGTGCTCACCGACTACCGCGACGCCATTCGCTATGTGTACGACCAGACGATGCGGGCAATGAACCGTGGCCTGCTGCCGGATGAAGTGGCCGCCACGCTCAAGCTGCCCGCGCATCTCGCGGCATCACCCTTCTTGCAGGAGTTCTACGGCCGGCCGGGCTGGAGTGCGAAGAGCATCTTCAGCGGCAACCTGGGCTGGTACGACGGTGACCCCGCCACGCTCACGCCGCTGCCGCCGCAGGAGCGCTCCGAGCGCACCGTGCAGCTTGCCGGTGGCGAGACGGGCTTCAACCAGGTGATCACGCAGGCGGCCGAGAAGCGCGAGCATGCTTGGGTGCTCGAACTCACCAGCCACGCGCTGCGCGTGAACGCCGGCAATGCGGTGGCCAAGACGGCAAGACTGGCGGCGCTGAAGGCCCTGGGCGAGGCCGAGAGCAATCCCAATGCGCGGCACTACTACCTGGTGAGCTACCACGAGTTGAAGGGTGACTACAGCGTGCCCAGCCGTGCGGTGTCACCGACCCCGGAGATGCTCGCCGCCATGCCACTCTCCACTTTCTTCGACGGCCTGGCGGTGAATCTGGATGCCGAGGCCGCCGGCGAGAAAGTGATGACGGTGCGCTTCGAGTTCACCGACGTGAACGAGCAATGGCACTACCTCTTGCGGCGTGGCGTATCCGAAGTGCTGCCGCCGCAAGACGCCGCCTTTGCGCCCGCGCCCGATCTGGTGGTGCGCGTGAAGGCGCAGGTGTTCAAGGAGATGATGGCCCAACTCCGCAACCCCGCCATCACTCTCGCCAGCGAGTTCGAGGCGGTGCAGGGCTCGAAGCTCGATCTCATCGGCTTCATGCGCCTGTTCGTGGCCGAGGCCGCCGACGGCACCAGTTGAGCGCTGTGCCCCAGAAATAACAAAGGCCCGTGAAGGGCCTTTGTTATTTGCAGCAGTGCCGTGCTCAGCGCCCCGACACCTTCGCCATGTTGGAGGAGGCGTAGTACTCGATGGAGAAGTCGCGGTCTTCAAACAGCGGCTCCTCGTTGCCGAGGTTCATCAGCAGGTAGCGGCCCGATTGCAGGTCGTACGAGGTGCCGCACACCGGTGCTGAGCGCTGCGACCAGGGCAGGTTCACCAGATGCTCTTCCTGCACGCGCCACAGCGCGCCGCGGGTGTCGTACATGTCGGTGTGCACGATGCTCCAGGTGTCTTCATCCACATAGAAGAAGCGCTTCTTGTAGATGTGGCTGGTGCCGGGCTTGAGGTTGGCCTCGATCACCCACACGCGGTGCTTCTCGTAGCGCGTCAGCTCGGGGTTGAGGTGCCCCTTCTTCGCCATGTCCTTGTACTTCAGCGTGTCTTGCACCAGGAGCTGGGCGTTGTAGGGCACGATCATTTCGCGCTTGCCCACCAGCTTCCAGGTGTAGCGGTCGGTGGCGCCATTGAAGCCATCGAGCTGGTCATTGGTGCGCAGGCCGTCCGAGCCGTTGCCCGGGTTGTCGTAGGCCACATTGGGCGCGCGGCGCACCCGGCGCTGCCCCGGGTTGTAGAGCCAGGCGCGGCGCGCTTCCTGCACCTGGTCCATCGTTTCGTGCACCAGCAGCACGCTGCCGGCCTGACGCGCTGGTGACTTGGTGTTTTGCAGGAAATAGATGATGACGTTGGCGAGGTCCGCCGTGGTCTGGTTGGGGTAGCTGTACTGGAAGCGCACGTCCTCTTCGAGCTTGAAGGGCGTGAAGTCACCGCTGGTCTGCACCGCGAGCTGGGTGTTGTAGCGGCGCAGCGACAAGCCGCGATAGCGCACCTTGTGGTTCCACATCACCTCCAGCGCCGACTGCGGAATGGGGAACGGCGTGCCGGTGACGGCGTTCAGCAGCGACTCGCCACCATTCGCCAGCTCGGCGGTTTCGGCGTTCTTGCGCGTGGCGGCTGCAATGTCGGCCGGCAGGCTCGCGGTGCGGCGCGAGGGATACACATTCATCTTGTAGGTGTCGGGGAAGCGCTTCAACAGCGCCTCGTGGCCTGCGGTGAGCTGGCCCTTGTACTGCGCTGCATTCGCCGCCGTGATGGTGGACAGCGGCTTGTCGTTGGATACCAAGGGCGCCACGCTCAGCTTGCGCCACTCGCTCTTGGGCGGCGTGGCCATGGTGTAACCGCCGGTCCATTTGGGGATGCTGCCGTCCTTGCTGGCGGCGACTTCCGCGCCATTGGGGGTGAGGTCCTTGCCGAGTCTTGCTGCCTGGTCGGGGGCCACTTTTGCGCTTGCCCAGCCAGAGGCCAGCACCAGTGCGGCGCCCACGGCGGTGAGCCATGTCGTTTGCATACGTCGTTCTCCTCGATTTCTAGTTTTATGTGGTCATCCGGAGGATGACTTCGGGGTACAGCGCGCCCCGGTGATGCCAAGCCTGCCGCATCGCCGGTCGCGCTGTAAGGGGAGTACCAGCCCATCGTGGGCTCTGCTGCGTTCCCTGCCGAAGCGTGAATGTAGGGGATTCCGCTGCCGTGCAGTACCCCGCAGCGCCATCAGCCTGAAACCCGTGGCCACGACACTCGCATGCTCTTCGTCGCCACCGAACCACCCGATGCGCCACATCCCCCGTTCTGCCGCTGCCCTCCCGATGCTGCTGTCGTTACTGCTGCTGGCCTGCAGCGACTCCCCGCGCTCGTCAGAGGGCAGTGGTGCGGCGGCTCCCGCACTCACCGAGCGCACCATCGACGCACCGCTGATCAACGAGTCCAGCGGGTTGGCACGCAGCCAGCGCCGCGACGATGTGCTGTGGACACTGAACGACTCCGGCGGCGCGACCGAGCTGTACGCCATCACCACCGAGGGCCAGCACGTGGCCACGCTCGCCATCAACGGGGTGCCCGCCAATCTCGACTGGGAAGACCTCGCCAGCTACACCCACGAGGGCCTGCCCTACCTGCTGATTGGCGACATGGGCGACAACGGCGCCTTCCGCCCCTTCATCACCTTCTACCGCGTGCAGGAGCCGGTGCTGGCCGGCAGTGCCGGCATCGAAGCGCTGAGTGCTGCGCCCGATGGCGTGTTCAACGTGCTGTACCCCAATGGCTCGCGCGACAACGAATCGCTGGCAGTGGATGGCCGCGAGAACACCGCCTATGTGCTGAGCAAGCGCGATGCCGCGCCCACGCTCTACAGCTTCTCGCTGGCGCTGCCGGTTTCGCTGGCGGTGATGAGCAACCTGGGTGCGATCAACATCCCGCGGGCGCCAGCCGATTTCACCGGCAACCCCGACTCCTTCAACTGGACCACGGCGATGGACTTCGACGATGGCCAGAGCCGCGCCTATGTCGGCACCCTCACTAGCGGCTACTTCTGGAACCGCGCCGCCAGCGAGACCTGGGCGCAGGCCTTCGCCCGTGAGCCCACCGGGTTTGACCTGCCCGACTACCCGCAGATCGAGGCCGGTACCTTCCTGCGCGGCCAGCGCGAGGCCGTCTACATCACCAGCGAGCAGCTGCCGGCACCGCTGGCGCGGATCCAGCCGTAGAGGCTAAGCAGGATTACCCAAACGGAACGCTCGATTACCGATTGACACTGCCGCCGTAGGCGCCGATAAATCAGGCCCTTTTGAGTTTGCCTGCCCTTTATCTGGAGCTTCAAGGATGATCCCGAGAACAATCTTTACCGCCGAACACGAAGACTTCCGCAAGACCGTCAAGCGCTTCTTCGCCGAAGAAGTGGTGCCGCACCGCGAGGCCTGGGAAGCGCAGCAGCACGTGGATCGCAGCCTCTGGAACAAGGCCGGTGAAATGGGTCTGCTCTGCGTGACCATGCCGGAGGAATACGGCGGCCTGGGCGTGGATCGCAGCTACAGCGTCATCCTCATGGAAGAGCAGAGCTACGCGGGCGACTCCGGCGTGGGCTTTGCGCTGCACAGCGACATCGTCGCGCCCTACATCAACAGCTTCGGCACCAAGGAGCAGAAGGCGCAGTACCTGCCCAAGATGGCCACCGGCGAGCTGGTAGGTGCCATCGCCATGACCGAACCCGGCACCGGCTCAGACCTGCAGGCGGTGAAGACCACCGCAGTCGCCGATGGCGACGACTACATTCTGAATGGCAGCAAGATCTTCATCACCAACGGCTATCTGAGCGATCTCGTCATCGTCGTCGCCAAAACCGGCAACAGCGGTGAGGGTGCCAAAGACATCTCGCTGCTGCTGGTGGAGGCCTCCAGCGCCGGCTTCACCAAGGGCAAGCCACTGCAGAAAGTGGGCATGAAGGCGCAGGACACCTGCGAGCTGTTCTTCAACAACGTGCGCGTGCCGAAAGCCAATCTGCTCGGCGGCCGCGAGGGCATGGGCTTCATCCAGCTCATGCAGGAACTCGCCTGGGAGCGCCTGATCATCGCCATCACCAGCGTGGCCGGCGCCGAGCACGCGCTCAAGCACACCATCGAATACACCAAGAGCCGCAAGGTGTTCGGCAAGCCGGTGGGTGCCTTCCAGAACACCCGCTTCAAGCTGGCCGAGATGAAAGCCGAGCTCGCCATCGCCCGCGTGTACGTGGACCGCTGTATCGAACTGACGCTCAAGAAAAAGCTCGGTGTGGATGACGCCGCCACCGCCAAGTACTGGACGAGCGACCTTATGTGCAAGGTGATCGACGAGTGCGTGCAGCTGCACGGCGGCTACGGCTACATGCTGGAGTACCCCATCGCCCGCGCCTGGATCGACGCCCGCGCACAGCGCATCTACGGCGGCACCAACGAGATCATGAAAGAGCTGATTGCGCGGACGATTTAGCGGGCCGGGTCAACGGGTGGCCAAGTGCCGGCTTCCACCCGTTGCTGGTACCAGCGGTGCATGGCGGCATCATCCACGGCGTATTCGCCGCGTGCGGATTTCCACACCATGCTGGGTTGCTTGGTGCGCAGACTTTCCAGCGCCGCCTGGGCTTGCTGCGCTGAGGCTGGCTTGCCGATCTTGGCTTGGTAGAAGCGCCGGGCTTCAGCGTCATACGCGCGGAAGCGTTGCGCCTGTTCCAGTAAACGCCAGAGCACCGCTTGTTCCAGTGGCTTGAGACCAAGATAGTCCGAAGTCATCTGCGCCTCATCGTCTTGCTGTCGGCGCTCGGCCGCTGCAAGCACAGCCACTTCAAAGCGACCTTTGAAATCCGACAAGGGGCTCAGGGCATTGCCTAGTGCGGCCATGAAAAACTGCGGCCTGTTGCCAAACCGCCCGAATGCGCTTTCCAGCTTGGCCTTTTCAACAGGCCGCAGCTCCGGCCGCTGGGCCTCGATCAATTGAATGATGCTGTCGATGAAGTCAGCACCTAGTTCGGGCATTCGCCGAATCTCGGAGCCATAAAAAGGCGCGCCATTGCTATTGACCAGCCGCAATAGCTTGTCTCGGTCAGAGCCCGACATCACCAGAACGAGATTGACGGTACCTGGGCGATTGAGCTGGTCGCGCGCGGACTTGAGTGCGGTCATCACCGCCTCGCCCGCCTCGCTGGTCAGTGCGTGCTGGGCCTCGTCGATGATGAGTGCGATGGGCGCTTTCGCGGCTTCGTGAAGCGTGCGCAGGGCATCGGGCAGCGTGATGCCGTCGATGCGTCCGATCTTGCTGGTGTCAAAGCTCAGGGCATTGGCGAGGCTGATGCTGTCGAGATGCGCCTTCTTGGCTGCTTTGGCGATGAAGCCCAGATGCGGTTGCAGAGCGCGACCAATGGCATCGGCGATGAGCTCGCCGGGGTCGCGGCGCGGGTCGGCCCACAAGTCCACGTACACCACGACAAGCCCTTCTTGTTCTAGCGCCGGCTTGAGGTCTTCTTTAAGAAAGGTTGACTTCCCGGTGCGCCGAGGGGCCGCCAGGAACAGGCCGTTGTGGGCATCGCCCAGTAGGTCTTTGCCCTGAACGGCGCGTGTGAGCTGTTTGGCAAGCTCTGTTCTGGGAAAGTGCTTCATCCGATTTATCCTTCTTTATTTTTCAAAGAATAATTTATCAGAATCGAAATAATGCACCCTAATAAGCGCAGGAGGGTCTTCTGGTCAGGGTGCTGAGGCTGGCGGGTTCGCCACTGGCAAACTGGCCACCCCCTGAGTCAGAAACGGCACGCCGTCATCCGCTTTCCACACACTGGGGTTGAGGCCGGTGGTTTCGATCTCGCTCGGCGCAGCCACGCTGGCATTGAAAAACCACTCGCCCTGGCAGCGGGCCGGGGTGATGTCGAGCACGGTGTAGCCGTGGCCCGCATCGCCGCTGGCCTCGGCGTAGCGCATGTGGCGGTTGATGAGCTTGAGGCCATTGACCTCCGGGAACCCGATGCTGGTGATGGAGGGGCAGACCATCTCCACGCCGACGCTGCCCAGCGTGCCGGGCGTATAGGCGCTCATGCTGGTGGGGTCCTTGGTCAGCTCGCAGGCAAAGGCGGTGTGAATGTCGCCCGTCAGCACCACCACATTTTTCACCGGCGCCCTCTTCGCGTTCAGGCCGCCAATGAAGTCGAGGATGCGGTTACGCTGGGCCACGTAGCCGTCCCAGCTATCGAGCGTAAAAGCCATGCCGGGCGCCACGAACAGCTGCGAGAGCATGGTTTGCTGGCCGATGAGCTTCCACTGCGCAGTGGAGTTCAGAATGCCGTCGAGGAAGAACTGCTCCTGCCGGGCCGACATGATGCGGCGCGTGGCGGTGGCGGCATCGGCGGCGTCCTCTGGCGCCGGGTCGCGGCCTTCGAGCCGCGTATCCAGCATGAAGATGTCCACCAGATTGCCGTAGCGCAGCCGGCGGTAGAGATGCTGGCTGGCGTCGTTCTGCGGGTTGAAGGCATCGCGCACCGGCATCCACTCGAAGTAGGCCTGAATGCTGAACGCCTTGCGCTCGCTCCACACGCCCTCGCTGCCTTCCGTGTGGTTCTGGGCACCGGTGGTGTTGCTGTCGTTGGTGGACTCGTGATCGTCCCAGGTGCAGATCCACGGGTGCTGGCGGTGAGCTTCCTGCAGATCGGCATCGCTCTTGTAGTTGGCGTGGCGCAGACGGTAGTCGGCGAGCGTGGTCATCTCACGCGGCGGGTCAAAAGCGCGCCCTGGAATGACCGTGCCTCCGGCATCGTTGGGGCCGTACTCGTAGAGGTAATCGCCGAGCGTGAACACGGCATCCAGATCAATCCGCTGGGCGATCTTCCGGTAACCGTTGAAGTACCCCTGCGTCAGCCAGGCGCAGCTCGTCATCGCAAAGCGCAGGCGATCGACATCGGCATTGGCGGCTGGCGCAGTACGGGTGCGGCCAAGGGGTGAGCGCACGCCATCCACAACGAACTGAAAGTAATAGCTCGTCGCCGGCAGCAAACCACTGGGAACCACCTTGACGGTGTAGTCGCGCGCCTCGCTGGTGGTGAAGACCCCCCCGGTGATGAACTGGCTGAGTGCGGGGTCGCGGAACACCCCCCATTGCACAGGGATGCTGCCGGCGCTGCCCGGAGTGACACGGGTCCACAGCACCACGCTGTCGGGGTAGGGGTCGCCACTGGCCACCCCGTGATTGAAGGCAAAGCCGCTGCCGGGCAGTGGTGCGACCGCAGCCGCGTCACCAGAGCTGCCGCAGCTTTGCAACAGCGGTGCGGCGGCCAGCACCGCGGTGGCCCGGCGCAGAAAATCCCGCCGGGAGAGGCCGCGACGGGCGCGGTGGGTGATGAAGAGACGGCCCATGAAAAACTCCAGCGGTGTGCGATGCGCTCAAAACGCTGGAGTGCCCTGGCGGTGGACGCCTGTCACCAACTCTTCATCTCGCCATTGCCATCGCTCAAGGCGTAAACCACGGCCCCTCGATGCAATAGGTGATGCCCGCCGTGCCGGTGGTGCCGCCGGCACCGGGGCCGCGCTGGCTGCTGAAGTAGAAGAAGCGGCCATCGGGCGAGAAGGCGGGGCCGGTCACTTCGCTGTCGTCCTGGCCCACCAGCTGCACCAGCACCGCAATTGAGCCATCGGGCTGTATCGCGGTGGCCTGCTGGGTGGGGTCGCCCTTGTCTTCAACAATCACGATATCGCCGCCCGGCGTCATCACGATGTTGTCCACGGAATCGATGATGGGATTCTCGATGCCGAAGTCGTCGTAGATCACCTCCAGCGTTTGCGCCGCCACATCGTGGGCCCACACGCGGCGGTCACCCTTGGTAGTGAAGTAGACAATGCCGTTCTGGAACCAGATGCCCTCGCCGCCATTGAAGGCCGCTGTTTCCGGCACCTGCAAGCGTGTGGGCGTGCCCAGCAGCTGGAACTCCGCCGGCGCCACGGGAATCTGCAACGGATTGGGGGTGGGGATGTCACGCCACTCCACCGGCCAGGGGCCCTGCAGGCCACCGGCGTTGATGTCTTCGCTGGTCATTACCTGTAGCGCCTGCAGCACGCCGTCGGTGCCGGGGCGGCTGCCCACATTGGGGCTGTTCGGCACGAAGCGGTAGAAGCGGCTGTCGGACTCGTCTTCGGTGAGATAGAAGATGTTGGTGGCGGGGTCGATGGCCGCGGCCTCGTGCGAGTAGGTGCCGCAGCCGCGCCAGGCCATGGCCGAGGTGCCGCCCGGCGTGAAGGGATCGCATTCCCAGATCAGCCCCAGCTCGTATTCCTCGCCCGACAGCCAGGTGCCCCAGGGCGTCACGCCACCACCGCAGTTGATGCGGCTGAGCAGGCCCGGCAACACGTTGTAGGCGTCGGTGATCTCACCCTGGGCATCGAAGCGGATGGCGTTGACGCCACCCGGCAGGAACTCGCGATTGCTCACGTACACCCAGCCGCCATCGGGGGCGGCGTAGGTCGCACCGGCGTCGGGGTCGGTGTGCCACATGAAATTGGTGCCGGGCACCGGCTCGTTGGCAACGGCGATGACGCGGCTGGTGAAGCCCTGCGGGATGAGCAGGTTGTTGGCATCTGGCGTGGTGGCCAGCGGCGGCACCACAAGACGGCCACGCGCCGTGGGAGTGGGTGCAGGCGGGGTCGGTGAGGGCGGCGTCGGGGTCGGCGGCGTGGGCAGCACCGGGGCCAGACCCTCGGGGCTGTTACCGCAGGCGCTGAGCGCGCCACCGGCGCCAAGAATGCCCAAGCCCAGAAAGCTGCGGCGCAGCAGTTCGCGGCGCGACAGCGGACGGTGAATGACGGGTCGAGCCCGTTGGAAATTGCGGACGGCAGGCATGGGGTGCTCCAGAGGCGAAAGGTCGAAAAAGAGTTGGCAAACCTTACCGATGCTCTGTGTCATGGCATTGACACAAGTCGGCGGCAGCGCAGGAAAAACAGCTCATGCGGCGCGGTCATCACAGGCCGGTCACGCGGCCTCCCTACATTGCCGGCCCTTCGCGCATCTGCCGCACTGGAGCCCCGCATGAACCGCTCGCCCTTCAATCCCCAGCGCCGCGTGCTGCTGCAACGTGGCCTTGCCGCTGGGTCGGCACTGCTGCTGCCGCCCTGGCTCGCGGGCTGCGGCAACTCCGGTGGCAGCATGCTCGCGCCCTTGCCGCCAGTGCCAACGCCCACGCCGGTGCCAGTGCCCACGGCCAAGTTCGCACCGCGCGGCGAGCATCTGTCGTGGACAGCCGACCCCGCCAGCACCCGCAGCTGCACCTGGTTCACCGATGGCAGCGAGGCGCCAGCGACCAGCGTGATCGAATACGGCCCGGTCACACCCGGCATGACGGCCGAGCAGATCGCCACCGCGCCCTTCGAGGCGCGGGCGACCGCAGCCACCACCGCCACGCCGGGCGTCGCCGCCTTCACCCACAAGGCCACCGCCAGCGGGCTCGATACCGCACTGCCGATGCGCTACCGCGTCGGCAGTGCCGAGGGCTACAGCGCGGTGCGCGTGGTGCGCCCCACGCCCACGGGTGCGGCCTTCCGCTGGTGCCACTTTGGCGATCACGGCTACAACGCCGACTCGCGCCGCGTGGCGCAGGCCATTGCCGCGCGCCAGCCCGATTTCACCCTGTTGGCCGGCGACATCAGCTATGCCAATGGCGACCAGCCCAAGTGGGATGAGTACTTCGCCACCCTCTCGCCGGACTACGCCGCCAGCAACATCCTGATGACCGCCGCCGGCAATCACGAGGAAGAAGACAACGCGGGCCAGACCTACCGCAACCGCTTTGCCTGCCCCACTTCGGCGGCGAGCCCGGATGGCACCTACTACAGCTTCGATCTCGGCCGCGTGCACTTTGTCGTCAGCACCGCCGGCGCGTTTACCGCCGACGGCACGCTGGCGGTGGAAATCGCCTTTCTCGAAGCCGATCTCGCCGCCGCCGCACTGCGCCGCGCCGCGGGGCTCATCGACTTCATCGTGGTCTGCCAGCACTTCACCATCTGGACCGACCAGGAAGGCCGCGGGCCCGCCAACTACTCGCTGGTGGCGCTGGAGGAAAACATCATCCTGCGCTACGGCGTGGACCTCTTGGCGGTGGGCCACGACCATATCTATCAGCGCAGCCTGCCCATGGCCTTTGGGCTCGCCAATCCACTCGGCTATGTGCAAGTCACTTCCGGCTGCGGTGGTCAGGGCATTCGCGGCTTCGAGCCCACCATCCAGGCCTGGAGTGCCAAGCACCACGCCGAGTTGCTGTTCGTGGAGTATCTCGTCGACAACGGCGTGATGAGTGCCACCACCTATGGCGTGCATCCGCAAACCGGCGCGCTCTCCGTGGTCGATACCTTCGAGCTGCGCCGCCGTAACACCGTGGCCGCCAACCTCGCCGTGCTGCCGGTACGCCCGCTCACGGCCTTCGGCATGGACTTCGACCAGCTCGCCCGCGCCACCCATACGCACCACAAGGCGCTGCTGCGTAGCCATTGCCTGGGGCTTGCACACGCCTAGCCGATTTCACGAGAGCGACACAGACCTGACACCTGCCGCAGCTAAGGTGCGCGCCTTCGCGCTAGCCCTTTGAGTACGCCCGCCATGTCCTTCTCCAACTCGCCCCTGTCCCTCCGCCGCCGCACCGTGCTGCAAGGTTTGTTTCTGGGGCTCGGCAGCGCCGCGCTGCCGGCTTGGGTGCAGCAGGCCCGTGCCGCAGCCGGTGGGCCGGAGCTGGATCTGCCCACCGGCCCGCTCGCCAACATTGGTCCGGTGGTGGCGCAGACGCTCACCAGCGGCGCCATCGCCGGGATCGACGATGAAGTGATGGCCCCGGCCGGCTTCAGCGTGCGCTGCGTGGCGCGCGCCGGGGTGAACCCGGTGAGCAATGCGGTGGATGCAGGTTATCTCTGGCACATCAACCCCGATGGCGGCGCAGTGTTTCCGGCCACCGATGGCGGCTGGGTCTACACCAGCAACAGCGAGACCACGCCGGGTGGCGTCGGTGCCATCCGCTTTGCTGCGGACTTTAGAAATATTTTCACCAACTATTTCAATCACTGCATTGTGGAGCGCCTGCCTGTCGGCACTATTGGTAACAGTTCCCACTGCCCTGCCCAAGCCATCGGTATCGCTGCTTTGTTCGGCACGGATGATGCTTTGGTCAAAGAAATCCATACATCGGCTCACATTGCCCGGAAAAGTGAACCCGATA
>CAMTXV010000115.1:0-10508 GCA_947085665.1 uncultured Sinobacteraceae bacterium
CAGGCCGGTTTCGCCGCGCAGGGTGTACAGCGTGGCGCGCAGCCAGCGGCGCAGCGCGGGGGTGAGTGCGCTGCTGCGGTTCAGCGATTCATAGCGGCCATCGGCGGCCAGCATGGCGCCCTCGGCATCGCGCACGGCGAGGTAGCGAAAGCCGTATTCGGGCTGGCGCAGCAGGGCTTGCAGAATGTCTTCCACGCGGCCGCTCTGCTCGCGGCGGGGCGCTTCAGCCAGCCCCGTGATGAGGCGCTGCTGGGCGGCGGTGAGGGCGAAGTCGCGGTCGATGGCGGTTTGCAGGCTGTGCGCACCGCTGAGCGCACGGCCCGCCACCAGCAGGGTGCCCAGCACGCAGACCACAGCCAGACCCGCAGCGCCTTTCAGCACCGCATCGCCCGACTGCCGTATCTCCTGCCAGATTCCCCGCATCGCTGATCTGAACTCCGTTCCTGCGATTGCTGTGCGGCGGTGTGTCACCGCCGTCTTCCCGAGCCCGAGAGCTTACCCGTGGCAGGCGCTGGTGGCTTTAGAGAGAGATGCCTAGTTTCGCGGCGACGTTCTGCCTTCATCGCCGCCCTGCCCCTCACCCCTGCCCCTCTCCCGGGGGAGAGGGGTTCTCGCGCGAGCAGACCGCTACTTTTGAAAGTGGGTCTAGCGCGCAAACACCACCGGCGTGCCCACGGCCACGCCATCGAGCTTCACCTGCGCCTCGCCGACCGCAATGTTGGCGGCGCTGGTGATGCGGATGAGCTGCGGTGCCAGCAGGCGCAGCGCTGGCGCGAGGCTGGCGCTGAGTTCGTCTGTGAGGTTGTCCACCGCCTGCTGCACCGGCGCTTGCAGCAGCGCGGGTAGCGCCGGCGGCAGCTGCACGCTGAGGGTGACTGCACCCAGACCCTGCTCCAGCAGCGGTGCGGTGTCTTCGATGCTCAGGCCGCCCAGCGTGGCGGGCTGGCCGTTGCACTGGCTGCTCACCGGGTAGGGGGCTTCGCCTTCCATGCAGAAGGTGGCCTGCTCGCCGCTGCCCACTTCAAAGGGGTCGAGGCCGGCGCGCACAGTGACCGGCTGGCTCACCAGCCCGGCTACCAGCGGGTTGCTGGCCACCGCACCCAGACCGGCGGCGGTAAGCACATCACCCAGCGTGGCGGTGAGCAGGGTGGCGGGTTCGATGTCGTTGAGCAGCGTGCCCACCGTGGCATTGGGCGCGGTGAAGCCGGCGTTGAAGCTATCGGACTCGCCAATGGCGAAGCGCACGCGGGGCGACTGGGCATCGACCGTGACCACATGCGCGGGCAGGCCGGCGCGGGCGCAGGCCACTTCGGTGATGGTGGCGCTGGCGCCAGTGGCTTCCACATTCACGGGCAGGCTGATGGGCTCGCCGTTGAGCGGGTTGGCAATTTTCAGCCTCACGCGCACCAGCCCGCTGCTGGTGGTGGCGGCATTGTCGCTGCTGGTGTCGACATCGAGCACCTGGGTGGCGGTGTTGGTGGTGCTGATGGCGCTGGGCTGCGGCAGGGTGGCTTCAATGGTGCTGTCGCAGAGCGCCGGCAGCAGCTGGGCAGTGGGCAGGTCGTCGAGCGGCAGCAGGGCGCAGAGGTTGGGCAGCTGGATGACATCGCCCTGGCTCACCGCGCCGGCAATGGCATCGAGCAGCGCGCCCACGCTGGTGGTGGCGCCCTCGTAGCTGCCCTGCACGGGCAGGCCCAGCACATCGGCCGGCAGCAACTCCGCGCCGGGCCGGCCGGTTTCAAGCGCCGCGGCAAAGGCGGCCACCAGCGTGGCGGCGGCACCATCGCCGGCGTCGTTGAGGCGCGCTTCCAGCACGGAGAGCAGGCCGTCCACCGGCTCGGGCACGGTGAGGTCTGGCAGCTCGTTGGTGACCTCGCTGCTATCGAGCACCAGGCGGTCGAGACTCACCGTGGCCTCGGTGCCGCTGATGAACCCGCCGCCGCTGCCGAGCGCGAGATTGGCGCGCAGCGCGGCGCCAAAGAACTCGGGCTTCAGACTGCCGGTGCCGGTGCTGACGCTTTCGATGCGCACGCTTTTCACCAGCTCGGAGCTGGCCGCCGCGCGGGTGGTGAGGGTGCTGCGGCTCTGGCCCGAGAACAGCGGCAGCAGGCGGGCCGGCGAGGTGCGCGAGAGCGTGACCTGCACGGCATTGGCGGCCTGGCCGGGGTTGCTGGGGGTGAACTGTTGCAGGCCATCGCTGCCGAAGCCGCGCAGGCCCACGAGCGTGACCACGGTGGTGTCGGGCGGCAGGCCGTTGCGTTGCAGGCTGGCGGTCACTTCGGCCGCCACTTCTTCGATGCTGGCGGGGCCGAGGCACTGGCTTTGCACGCGGGTGCCGTCGATGGCGGCGAGATCGGCCAGGCGTTGCAGATTGCGGTCGGCGTAATAAAGGCGGCCAATGTCGATGGCGAGGCCCACGGCCGACAGCAGGGTGATCAGCGACAGCGCCGCAAACATGGCGGCAATGCCGCGCTGTGAACTCCGAAGCGCCTTCCGTGGCGCGCGGAACGAACCGCTACTGGCCCGACCCATTTTCGGAATCGCCCGTGGACTGGCGCTTGAACTCGGCCGGAATCGGCTGCTTGAAGCTGTCGACATAGCGCTGGTAGATGTTGTCGGCGATCTCGCCCGGCAGCGGACGCGCCGCACCACTGGCCTCGGTGCCGGCCTGCTGCAACTGCACCCAGGCCTGCGACTCGGCACCCAAAGGGGCGATGGGTGCTGCGGGGGCGTCTTGCGCCAGTGCCGGCAGGGCAGCGCCCAGCAGCAGGGCGGCGAGGCCGGTGCGTGAAAACAGAGCGATGGGTGTCATGGCAGACCTCGCGGGGGAGCGGTGGGAGTCAGTGGGGCATCAGCCGGCGCGCGCGGCCGCAGGCTTCACGGTTTTGAAACTCTGCGCCTGGCTCTTGAGGCGTGCAAGCAGGGCAGCATCCACTTGCGAGAGCGCGGCCAGCCGCTGGGCGCTGCTGTCGTCGCCCAGCACGTAGAGCAGGATCAACAGATTGTTGCGCGCAGCGATGTTGTCGGGCGCCAGCTCGCTGGCCGTGGCCAGCTCCACCCGCGCCTCGCTGAAGCGGCGCACCTGCATCAGCGCAAAGCCCAGATCGCTGCGGATGGCGGCATCGGTGGGGCGCAGGCGGCTCGCTTCGCGCAGCTCGATGAGCGCTGCACTCAGATTCACCGGCGCATACAGCAAACCCAGGCCGTGGCGGGCTTTGCCGGCCAGCGGGCCGCGCCCGGCGCTGCTCAGCACCCCGCGGTAGAGCGCCTCGCTGGCCTTGTTCTGTTTCAGGCTGCGGCGGGCATCGGCTTCCAGCAGACGCAGTTCGGCGGTGTCGCCGTAGAGGCGGCGGTCTTCTTCAATGTGGGCGATGGCGGCATAGAACTGCCCCTGCCCGATGAGCGCGCGCACGGCATCGAGATACAGCGCGGACTCGCTCGCCGCCGTGGTCTCCTGCCCTTCGCGCGGGCCGGCGCCAAAGCCTGCGCAGCCGATGAGCGTGGCCGTGAGCGCGACGAGCGGCAGGTGCATCAGCACGCTGAACCGGCGGCCCGCGCAGCGCGCGCTACTTGGTGCCGGCCACATCGGCCATGGCCCTCAAGATCGACACCACGGCAGGGCCGGCCACAAAGATGAGCAGCGCGGGGAAGAAGAACAGCACCATCACCACCGTCATGCGGCCGGAGACGAGGTTCACCTTCTCGCGCAGATCGAGCCCGCGGCGCTCTTCAAGCACGGCAAGTGCTTCCAGCAGCGGCTCGCGGATTTCACCGCCGTATTTATCGACCTGGCGCAGCACGCCCAGCACGCCTTCGAGGTCTGGCACATCCAGCGCCGTGCCCAGGCCTTTCAGCACATCGGCGATGTCGCCGCCGGCTTCGAGCTGGCGCAGCACGCCTTCAAATTCCTCGCCCAGCTCCGGCAGCACGCCGCGGCCTTCGCGCACCAGACTGGCAAAGGCCTGGCGGGTGGAGAGCCCAGCTTCGAACAACAGCACCAGCAGGTGGATGAACAGCGGCACTTCGCGGCCCATGCGCGCGCGCCGGCCGCTGGCCGCACCGCGCAGCACCCACATGGGAATGAGATAACCAAAAGCGAACAGCGCAAAGCTGTAGAGAAACTTCATGGCGAAGGTGAGGCTGTCGCCAAACAGCCAGACGCCGGCGATGAGCAGGCCGGCGAGCACCAGCAGGCCGGCGCGGAAGGCATAGAACATCAACCGCGCCTGCGCGCCGCGCCAACCCGCCTGCAACAGCAGCCGCGCGGTTTCGCCCGATTCATCGGCCATTTTTTCCAGCCGCTGGCCGCCGCGGGCGAGCAGCTTCAGCGCCTCGCCGTCGCTGGTTTCAAAGTCGTCTTGAATGAGCGGCGTGCCGGTGACACGGCGCTCCAGCTCCCGCTCCTGCCGCGTGCGCGCCGCCAGCAGGCCCAGCAGCGCCAGCGTGACGGCCGCCAGCACAATGGCGGCCACGATGACGGTGGCGAAAAGTGCGGGGCTCATTGCGGGGCTCTCATGCGTCGGGGTCCCCTGTGGAATTCATCATTCGCCACAAGATCGCAACACCAAAAATCTGCAACAGCACCGAGGCGATCAGGAACCAGCGACCGCCGGGGTCGGCCCACATGCCAGAGTAGTAGTCCTTGTTCTTGGTGAAGATGTAGAGCGAGAGCGTGACCGGAATGATGCCAAGCACCAGCGCGGAGAAGCGGGTTTCCGCGGTGAGCGCGCGCAGCTCGCGGGCGGCGGAGTCGCGGCTGCGGATGCTGCTGATGAGGCTCTTCATCACGCCGCGCAGCGAGCCGCCGTACTTGCGGTTGATGGCTGCAGCCAGCGCCATCACTTTCAGATCGCGCAGGCGGTGCACTTCGCCGGCTTCCGCCAGCACCGATTCCACCGGCGCGCCGAGACGCACCTGTCGGCCAATGCTGATGAACAGGGGGCGAATCGGCTCGGGACTTTCGCGGGCGGCGGCACCCAGCGATTCCTCCAGCGTGTTGCCGGCGGCCAGCACGCGCATCACGTTCTCCAGAAACACCGGCAGCTGCTCGACGATCTTCGCGCGGCGCTTGGCGGCGTTGCGCGACAGCACGCCGAAGACGCTGACGATGGCGAGCCCCACCGCCAGCAGACCGGCCAGCGGCCCCAGTACCAGCAGCAGCAAGGGCGCCACGGCGGCGGCAATGAGCAGGCCCTGGCCCACGCGTTCGGGTTCGATGTCGATGCCGGCGCGGGTCAGCAGATCGGTGACGAAACGCAGCACCGGATTGGCGATGGGCTTGGCGCGATTCAGCAGGTGGGCATCGGCGTCGTCACCCAGCACGCGCAGGCGCAGGGCCATCTCCGCCTTGCGGCTGGCCCCCTGCGAGCGCAGCAGCAGCGCCACCGCGCCAATGGCCACGCCCAGCGCCAGCAGAAACACCACGAGAATCGGGCCGGTCATGCGGCCGCCCTCAGGTCGTGGCGCTGATCGGTTGCAGGGTCGTAGCGGAAGACATCGCGCAGCTTGAGGTTGCTGCCCTGCAAGCCTTCGACTTCGGTGACGGCCATGAGCTTGCGCTGGCCGTTGGCGAGGCGTGCCACGTGCACGAAGAGGTGAATCGAGGAGGCGATCTGCCCGCGGAAGGTCAGCTCGCTGCCGTTGAAGCCGGCAAAGCCCGCGAGCAGCTCCATGCGGCTGATGGCGTCCTTGGTGGAGTTGGCGTGCAGCGTGGTCATGCTGCCGTCGTGGCCGGTGTTCATGGCCTGCAGCATGTCGAGCACTTCATCGCCACGCACCTCGCCCACGATGATGCGGTCGGGCCGCATGCGCAGGGCGTTGCGAACCAGGTCGCGGGCGCTGATGGCGCGCTGGCCTTCGAGATTCGGCGGCCGGGTTTCCAGCCGCACCACATGGCTGTTTTCGAGCCGCAGCTCGGCGGCGTCTTCCACCGTGATGACGCGCTCGGCGTCGGGAATCCACTGGCTGATGAGATTCAGGAAGGTGGTTTTGCCCGAGCCCGTGCCGCCCACCACGATGAGATTGGCGCGGCCCACCACGCGGGCTTTCAAGTACTCCGCCTCGGCCGCGCTCAGGCTGCCGTAACGCAGCAGGTCTTCCGCAGTGAGCGGCTGCGCGCGGAACTTGCGGATGGACAGGCAAGGCCCGTTGAGCGCGATGGGCGGAATGATGGCGTTCACGCGCGAGCCATCGGGCAGGCGGGCGTCGACCATGGGCGTGGACTCATCCACACGGCGGCCGATGGGTGCGAGGATGCGCTGGATGACGCGAATGACATGGCCATCGTCATTGAAGCGCACCGGCGCACTGCTGAGCACACCACCGCGCTCGACGAATACGGCCTGCGGCCCGTTGACAACGATGTCGTTCACCGTCGGGTCGTTCACCAGATGCTGGATCGGCCCGAAGCCCGTCAGCTCATGGCGGGCATCCGCAGCCAGGGCCTCGGACTCGCGCTGGTTCACGGGCAGGCGGTTTTCCACCACATAACGCTTCACCTGCTCGCGCACGAAGCGGTCGAGCTTGTCGTCGTCCCAGCCGCTCACATCGAGGTTGCGCTCTTCGATCTGCGTGATCAGAAAGCGGTGCAGATTGGCCTTGAGCGTTTGGTACTGATCGCTCAGGCGAAACCGCAGCAGCGGGTCGGCAGGGGCGTTGACGTCGTTCATGCCGGCGGCGATGGCTAGCGGAACAGGCGGTTGAGCAGGCCGTCGGGCTTGGTCTCAACGGCGGCCACTTCGCCCGTGGCGAGCGTTTGCGCGAGGCGGCGCACCGCTTCGCAGTAGGGGTCCTTCGGCGCCAGCAGAAACATCGACTCGCCGGAGTTCATCGACTGGATGCGCGCCACCCCTTCGGAGCTGAGCGTGGCGAGCAGCGGCAGGTCGAACAGCTCGGCGAGATTCTGCGGCTCCAGTCCCAGACGGCGGCGGTAGTTGTCGACCACCAGGGCCAGGTTGTCGAGCACCGTGTCTTCGAGCCTGAGCGCACGCAGCAGGTACTTGCTCTGGCGCGATTTCAGAATGGATTGATCGGTGAGCAGCATGGCCTTGCTGCTGTGTTGCAGCGCGGCGCGTAACAGCGGCGTGGCCATTTGCCCATCGAGTGCCACCACCACCACGCTGAAAAGACTCTTGAACACTTGCAGCAGGCGGCCGAAGTCGTCGTCGGCAATGTTGGCGCGAGCGAGGTTTTCTTCCGGCAGCGAGAGCAGATACAGGCCCGAGGCATGGCGGGTGAAGGCGGTATCGACCAGCGTGGCATCGCAGCGGTGCACATCGTTCACCGCATCGAGCACGCTGTAGCTGGGCGACAGATTGAGAAAGATGGATGCCGCCCCCGAGGGCATGGCGGCATCGATGAGCAGCACCCGCTCGCCCTTCTTGGCGCGCTCGGCAAAGGCCTGCGCCAGATGCACGCTCAGAAACGCGATGCTCTCGTGCGGCTGCGCACCCAGCACCGTGAACACGCGGCCCTGACCGTTGCCGGAAGCCGCCACCACATTGGCAGCCCCCACGCGGCGCAAGAGCTTGCCCACCTGCGCGGCCAGCTTGGTGTCGTCGCGCTTCAGCACGAAGAAATCGCGCACGCCGGCGCGCATGGCGGCAAGCACGGTGGCGGCACTTTCGCTCGCACCCATGGCCACGATGGGGAGATCCGGCAGGCGATCGGCCACCACCTCCACCAGCGCTGCGCGCTCAGGGGCGTTGTAGTCCTCGAACTCGCAGAACAGCAGATCGAACTTGCCGCCCTGCCCGCCCTGATTCAGCCGGCGCAGCAACTCGGCGGCATCCTGCGGCTGCGCACGCGTGAACTGCACGCTCTCGCCCAGCGCGGTTTCCAGCCAGGGGAGATAGGCCGGGTCATCGGCGATCACGAAAGCCTGTGACTTCACGCTCATGTCAGGGTTCTGGAAGACGGTGGAACGGAAGGCCGCGGGCTTACTTGCTGAAGCCGAACGTGCTTTGGTCGAACTTGCCGGTTTCTTCAAACATCAGCTGGCCGAAACCGGGGCGGTAGTTGTCGGTGGCGGCACCCGGCAGCGGCGGACGCGCGCCCCCACGGGCGAGCGGACGCACCAAACGCGGAGTCACCACCATCACCAGTTCCTTCTCGGTACGGTTGATGTTGATGTTCTTGAAGAAGGCGCCAAGGATGGGGTTGTCGGCCAGCCAGGGCACCTTGTTGGCGTTGTTGATCAGGCTGTTGCTGACCAGCCCTGAAATCACGAAGCTCTCGCCGTCGCCCAGCTCCACCGTGGTGTCGGTGCGGCGCACGGTGAGCGCGGGCACGGTGACACCCGCGGTGGTGATGCCGGCGGAGAAGTCGAGGTCGCTCACTTCAGGCGCCACCTTCAAGCCAATGCGGTCGCGCGAGAGCACGGTGGGCGTGAGCGACAGGCGAATGCCGAACTCGCGGTACTGAATGGTGATGCCGCCCGTGGTGCCGCCCTGACTCACGGGCACCGGGAACTCGCCACCGGCCAGAAAGCTCGCGGTCTGGCCGCTCATGGCCGTGAGCGTGGGCTCGGCGTAGGTGCGGGCCAGGCCTTTTTGTTCGAGGAAGCTGAGCACACCCAGAATGCCGTCGCGCGGATTGCCGATGACCAGATTGAAGGCATTGGAGATGGGGCTGGCGACATTGCCGACGAGGCCGGCGTTGCCCCCCACCGCACCCACCGTGGCATTGGCATTGAGCGAGCCCGGCGTGGTGAGGCCGGCGGTGGTGTTGCCGGTGTTCTTCAGCACGTTCAGGCCATACGCCTGCAGGGTGCTGCGCTTCACCTCGACGATCTTCACCTCGGTCATCACCTGGGTTTCGAGATCAACCGTGCTGCGGTCGGCCACTTTCGCGGCGGTGGTGCTGCCGGCAGCGGCCTGTGCCTGGCTCTGCGCTTCGATCTTGGCGCGGCGGTGCGCGAGCAGGGTGGGCACGCTGCCGCTCAAGCCCTCCGCAGCATCGCTTTGCACCTGGGCGAGATCCGGGTCGGCGATCTTCACCTTCAAGGGGTCTTTCACCGGGCCCACTTTCAGGCGGTACTCGGTGGGTGCGTCGCCGGTGCCGGACTTCGGCCAGATCAACAGGCTGGTCACACCATTTTTCTTGCCGGTGATGAGCACTTCGCGGCGGTTGATGACGGTGACCTCGGCCACCGCCGGATCACCAATGGCCACGCGGGCCACCGCCTGCGGCTGGCGCAGCAGCTTGTGCACGCCGGCTTCCACGGCAATCACGCGGTCATCCGGCACGGCGGCGCGGGCGGTGCCGCAGGCACAGGCGAGTGCCAGCAGCAGGGAGGGCAGTACGCCTTTCATTGCTCCACCTTTTCGATCTTGTTGCCTTGAATGACTTCCACCGTGACGCGCGGCGGGGGCGCGGCCTTGGCGGCGAGTGCCGGGGGCGGCTTGACGCGGGAGAGCGCCTCGGCCGTCACCGCGTTGTCGGGGGTTTCAAACGAGGCGGCGGTGGCGCGGGCGTCTTCCGACAGCGGCAGGCCGCCTTCGGTGACATCGCCCGTGGTTTCTTCGCCGCTGGCCGTCTGCTGGCCACGCAGTGCAAGGCGCGCCTCGCCGAGTGCGAGGCCCAGGACCACGCGGGTGGCTTCCTTCTCGGGCACGGCCAGCACGGCAGTGCGTACGCGGCGCTGGCGGCTGGCGTCACCGGCTTTCACTTCTTCGTCCTTGAGGCCCTGCGGACGTTCGATCACGCGTTCCTCATAGGCGAGCACACGGGCGTTTTCCAGCAGAACACGCGCCTGGGCATCACTCACGCCTGCGCCGTTGCGCAGGTAGACGATCACATCCACGTTATCGCCGGGGCGCACGAATCCGCCAGCGGCGATGATCTCGTTCACCTCGATGGCGAGCGCCTGATGGCCCACCGGGATGATCTTGGCGAGGATGTTGCCCTCTTTGAAATAGCGCTTGGTCACCGGCGCGCCGGCGTCGATGTCGACCAGCGGAATGCGGCTGGCGACTTCATCGAGGCTGGCGAAGTAGTCGGTGGGGGTGACGGCGACGGGCACCAGGCCCACGTCGTCGCGGCCGATGGGCTTGTAGGCGGCAAGCGGCTTGAGCGCCACCACGGCCAGCGTCTGCGGCACGGCCTTGGCCTGCTCGGCGGCGCGGGCGGCTTCGGCCTCGGCCTTGGCGGTGCGCTCGGCGTAGTTGCGGCTCATCGAGAACCCGATCGCGGCGAGAACGATGGTGAGCAACACCAGAATCGTTACGGCGACTTTGAGGGCGGTACTGCTCATGCGGTCGGTGCTCCCATAGGTATTGCTCTTGCTTTGAAAATCACTGGCTTAAGCCCTCGCGCCAGATTGTTGCACGGCCCACCTCAGATGCGGGCGATGGCCTGCGCCCTCAGCCGCTGCGGCAGCGGCGGAATGGTGCCCACCAGCGGCAGCGTCAGCACCGGGAAGAGTCCCGGCACCTGAAATTCCAGGGTGACCCGCACCACGCTCTGGTCGGTGTCTATGGTCTGAAACAGCACCAGATCGGAAGAGCGTC
>CAMTXV010000116.1:0-16873 GCA_947085665.1 uncultured Sinobacteraceae bacterium
AAAGAAATCCGTGTCCATCGGTGTTCATCCGTGGTTGAAATTCTTTGCGCCTTCGCGTCTTTGCGTTGAAACGAATCAGCGGTTGAACCGAGTTTTGATTGAGCGCGAGGACGGTTTCGGTTATCGAGATTGCACACAGCGGAGCAACAGCGTATTCTTCAGCCATGAGCACGATTTCAGTGAGCGAGGCCGGCGCTGTGGTGAGCAGCGTGAGACTGCCGCTTTTGCGGTCTTCGGCGAACAGCCGCATGGTGAGCAGGGGGATCACCAGCAGCAGCAGCACCGCCGAGAAACCAAACAGGCCGCCACCGATGTAGTCCGCCACACCGGAATACTGGTTGAGCGAGCCGGGGTTGCCCACCATTTCGCTCAGCAGCAGAAAAAACGAGAGGCCCATGATGAACTGGATGACGGCGAGCACCGTCCAGGCCAGCGGTGAAACGAAAATGCGGCGCGCTTCGTGGCGCGCAATGGCAAAGACCGGACTCATGCGGCTTCCTTCAGTTCAGTGGTTTCGCCGGAGGTCAGCGAGACGAAGATTTCTTCCAGCGTGCGGCCTTCGGTTTTGAGCTCCAGCAGACCCCAGCCCTGGGCCACGCTGGCGGCAATCAAGGCCTCACGCGGGTCGCTGCCGGCCTCGGGCGTGAACACATAGCGGCCTTCGCCGAGTGACTGCGCGCTGGCAATGCCGGGCACGGCGAAGTGCTTCGGTGCATTCCTGAAAATAGCGGCGAGGCGCGAGGCGTTCTGCGCGGTCACAGCGGCCATCGACTCTTGGAACACCACGCGGCCGCGGTGCACGATCATCACCCGTGAGCACACCGCCTGAATCTCCGGGAGGATGTGGCTCGACAGAATCACGCTGTGGTTCTGTGCAAGTGCGGCAATTAGGCTGCGAATCTCGCGAATCTGGATCGGGTCGAGTCCCACCGTGGGCTCATCGAGAATGATCACCGGCGGCTGATGGACGATGGCCTGCGCCAGGCCCACGCGCTGCTGAAAGCCCTTTGAGAGATTGCCGATCAGCCGGCGACTCACGTCATTGAGGCCACAGCTCTGCTTGGCCTTGGCTACCGCCGCCTTGCGCTCGCTCTTGGCCACACCGTGCAGGGCAGCAGCGAAGTCCAGGTATTCATCCACCGTCACCTCCGGGTGCACCGGCGGCAATTCGGGCAGATACCCCAGCGACTGCTTGGCCTTCTTGGGCTCGGCGGCGAGATCAACCCCGTTGATCATCACCGAGCCCCCCGTGGGCGCCAGATTGCCCGTGAGCATCTTCATGGTGGTGGACTTGCCCGCGCCATTGGGGCCCAGCAGTCCAAGAATTTCACCGCGGCGCAGGGTGAGATCCACCCGCTGCACGGCCACGTTGGGGCCGTAGCGTCGGGTCAGTCCCCGCGCTTCGATCAGGATGTCTTGCTCCATGGTCTCTCTAGGTTTTTATGAGGTGGTGTGGCGACGGCATCGACCCATGGGGTCGATCAGGAGTTCCATCGCGGCAGGGAGTGTATGCAGCCTGCCGCGTCTTTCAAGGGTGGGGTTTCTAGCGCGTCCCTGCGTAAAAGTCGGCAGCACCCGCCGGCTGGCGACGGAAGCGCCGATACGTCCACCAGTACTGCTCCGGCTGCTGGCGCACGCAATGCTCGAAGGCCGCGTTGAGCGCCGTGGCCGACACCACCGGGTCTGGGTCGCGGATGGCCGCAGAGGGCTTGAAATAATGGGATTTATAGCCTCGTCCACGCGGCAATCTTTCGCCGTAGAACACCAGAATCTCGGCTTCGCTGGCCTGTGCCAGCGTGCGCACCAGCATGGGCGTATGCGCCAGGTGACCAAAGAAGGGGGCGAACACGCCGGAGCCCTCTGGCGGGTCCTGGTCGGCCACGAAGTACACGCCCTCATTGGCGGCGAGCAGCGGCAGCACCTCGCGCTTCACGCCGCGCTTCACGGCAATCATCCGGCCACCGAAACGCGTGCGGCCCTGCAGGGAGGCTTCATCAATGGCCGCCCCGCCCCCACTGCCGCCTTGCTCCTTGTAAAGCCCGGTGAAGGTGTAGCGCTCCGACATGCACATGGCCGGCTGTTCGAACTGGCCCTGGTGCAGCGTCAGCAGAATCACGCCCTTGCCCTTGGCAAAGGCCTCGTCGAGCAGGTGGATATTGTTCTCGGCTTTCAGATAACCGCGCATGGTGGCCTTGCTGCACAGCCAGAGCCGCGGCGTTTCCAGGAACAGTTTCAGCTCCTCGGTGAGCGAGTCTCGTGCGATACGTTCGATCTCGGCGCGGGGTTTTTCGGCAAAGCAGCGCTCCACATTGCGCAGGGCAATGCGCTTGCGGCGGTTGGGAATCACCCACGACAGCCAGCCCAGAAACGTGGCAAAGGCATGCAGCGCCGGTAGCGGCACCACGGCAAACAGGCGCAGCAATCCCCAGGCAAAAGTCTTCATCGGTCTTCACGGCGTGCTTTCATGCTGGGCCGATTGTAGGCGCTCCCCCCATCGAGGCTGCTTCACCATGATTGGACTACTGCAACGCGTAAGCTGCGCCAGCGTGCGCGTGGAGGGCGAGCTGATCGCCCGCATCGACCAGGGCCTGCTGGTGCTGGTGGGCGTGACGCCGGCAGACACTACCGCCAGCGCCGAAAAGCTGGCCGCGCGCCTGCTGGGCTATCGCGTCTTCGCCGATGACAGCGGCCGCATAAACCGCAGCGTGCTCGACATCGCCGGCGGGCTCATCCTGGTACCGCAGTTCACGCTGGCAGCCGATACCCGCTCTGGAACGCGGGCCAGCTTCACCACCGCCGCCGAGCCAGCGCTGGCGCGGACGCTCTTCGAGCATCTGGCGCGCACCGTGGCGCTCACCCTGCCCGCCGTGCAGACCGGCCGCTTCGGCGCCGACATGCAGGTGGCCCTGGTCAATGAGGGACCAGTGACCTTCCGGCTCGAAAGCTAGGGCTGTCCACCATCGACGCCGCGGCGCGTTGGGAAGACCTGCCCATCGAACCTAAGCCCGGCACGCCCTGTGCTAGCGTTGCCCCAACTCCTGACTCCCCCTTCGACATGACCACTGCCACCCTCGCTGCCGCTCCTGTCCGCAGCGACAAGATGCCGCCCAGCCTCCCCTACATCGTCGCCAACGAGTTCGCCGAGCGGTTCTGCTTCTACGGCATCAACGCCATCCTCGTGGCGTACATGATCGACTTCCTGAAGTTCGGGGATGCGCAGGCTGCCACTTGGCAGGCGCTGTTCAAGTCCGGCGCGTATTTCTTCCCGCTCTTGGGCGCGATGGTGTCGGACATCTTCCTCGCCAAGTTCCGCACCATCATCAGCTTCTCGATGGTCTACGTGGCGGGCTGCTTCGTCATCGCTTTTGGCGGTGAAAACGAAACCGCGCTGATTCTCGGCATGTTCCTGGTGGCCTTCGGCACTGGCGGCATCAAGCCCTGCGTCTCCACCAACGTCGGCGATCAGTTCACCAGCTCGAATGCGCATCTCATCGAACGCGCCTTCAGCTACTTCTACATTGCGATCAACGCTGGTTCGTCGATCTCGATCTACTTCTGCCCTGAGCTTCTGGCCAGCCCCGAGTACGGACCAAAGTGGGCTTTTGGCGTGCCCGGCGTGATGATGGCCTTTGCCACCCTCGTGTTCTGGATGGGCCGCAAGAAGTTCGCCGTGGTGCCGGCCGCCATGAGCAAGCCGGGCCTCGCCCTGCCGGCCTTTCTGCTGGTGTTCTTCGCGGTGCTGGCCTTCACCGGCTTCGTATTCATGGCCTGCCGCGCCAGCGCCCTGCTCGCCCCCTTTGCCATTCTGGTGGCCACCTTCACGCTGCTGGGCTCGCTTGCCGGCGTGGCGGTGCTGTTCCTGAAAACCGGCCTGCGCGACAAGCTGCCGCCAGAAATGCGCCACTGGCTGGAGCGCTCGCTCACCGGCGAGGGCCTGACCATCGTCGGCAAGCTGCTGGGCCTGTATGTGTTCATCGCCTTCTTCTGGTCGCTGTGGGACCAGAGCAACGGCAACAGCTGGACCATTCAGGCGCAGTCCGCCCTCATGGACAAGCGCCTGTTCGGCTTCCTCGAAGGCATTCCCATGTTCTCGGGGCTCGCGGCCTACGAGATGCTGCCTGCGCAGGTGCAGGTGGTGAACGGCATCTTCATCATCCTGCTGGTGCCGGTATTCACCTTCGGTATCTACCCGCTGCTCGGCAATTTTTTCGAAGTCACCCCGCTGCGCAAGATCGGCATCGGCTTCTTCGTGGTGGCGGCCTCTTTCGTCATCGTTGCCTGGGTGGAGCAGCGCATCCAGAACGGCTTCACGGTGAGCATGTGGTGGCAGATCAGCGCCTATGCCGTACTCACGGCGGCCGAGATCCTGGTGTCGATCACCGCGCTTGAATACAGCTACAAGCAGGCGCCGCTCTACATGAAGAGTTTCATCATGAGCCTGTTCCTGCTCTCCACCAGCGTCGGCAATGCCTTCACCGCCGCAGTGAACAGCATCATGGTCGAACCCTTGCAGGCCACCAGCGTGGAAGTGGGTGAGAGCACCTGGGTGAGCATGGGCAATGCCAGCGACTTCGTAACCGGGCAGAAGATCGACTTCAGCGGCGACACCGGCGTGACCGTCACCGTGGCGGGCGGCCAGGCCGAGCCGCTTGCCGGCACCTTCCTCGTGGGCGAAGTCGACACTGCCGGCAACCGCCTGCGCCTGATCGACAAGGTGAACCGCCAGCCGGTGCAGAGCAGCGGCAGCTTCGATGCGAGCAAGGCCGAGGTCAGCACCTATGCGCTGGTGGGGCCGATGTACTTCCTGTTCTTCTCAGGCCTCATGGCCGCTGCGGCCGTGCTCTTCATCTTCTACGCACTGTGGTTCAAGGAGCAGAATTACGTGCGTGAGGAAGAAGCGACCGCGTAAAGCGGTCGCCGCTCACCGACTCAGTCGCGCTGATCGCGGCCTTCAGCGATTACTGGCGACATCCCCCTCCCCTACCCCTCCCCGCAAGGGGGAGGGGTAGGAGGAGGGGAATGTGAGCGCTACAGCAGCGGTGTGTGCGGCTGAACCCCTCTGGGCCGATTCCCTCCCCCTTGCGCAAAGGGGTTAAGGCGAGAGGTGAGGCGGCGGAAGAAGGGCCACGCTTTCGAGAAGCGCGGCGCCTCTGAACTCAGCGCTCTTGCAGCGCCTGCTTGAGCCGCGTGATGGGCTTGATGAGGTACTGCAGCACGGTCTTCTGGCCGGTGCGGATATCCACGGTGGCCACCATGCCCGGCAAAATCGGCAGCGCCTTGCCGGCGCGGTCGGTCAGTCCCGTGTCTTGCGTGCGCACCAGCACGCGGTAGTAGGACTCGTCCGGATTCAGGTTGAGCGCGCTAGGGCGACGCTCATCGCGCAGCGTGTCGGGGCTCAGGTACTCCACCTTGCCGTCGAGCCCGCCGTAGAGCGAGTAGTCGTAGGCACTGAGCTTCACCAGCGCGGCCTGCCCGGGGTGGATGAACGCCACATCGGCGGGGCGGATATAGGCTTCCACCAGCAGTGTCTCGTCCAGCGGCACAATTTCGAGAATGTCCTGCCCCGGCGTCACCACGCCGCCGACGGTATTGATGTGCACGTTCTTGACGATGCCGCGCAGCGGCGCGCGAATTTCGGTGCGCACGAGGCTGTCGTTGCGTGCGGCGGCGTTTTCGCTGGCCTGCGCGAGTTCGGATTCCACCTTGGAAAGATCGCTGTTGGCCTCGGTGCGGAACTTGTTGGTGCGCTCCGAAATTTGCAGCGCGAAGTCGTTGCTCTGGCGGCGCATGCGCAAGAGCTCCACCTCGCTCATCACCCCCTCGGCCACCATGGGCGAGGTGATCTCGATTTCACGGTCGAGCAGCGCCTTACTCTGGCGCATGGTGGCCACGCCTTCGCGCAGCATCGAGGTGCGGGCATTGAAGGCCTCGCGCTCGCGCTCGCGCAGCGCTTCGGGCAGACCCTCCGGAAACTTGATGGCCGTGCCAAAGGCCTCGGCACGCAGGCGCGCGGCGGCGGCTTCCAGTGCCTGCTTCTTCGCCACCACCTCGCGGTAGAGCGCGCCGCTGCGGTTGTCGTCGAGGCGCAGGATGATCTGGTCCTTCTCGACGATATCGCCCTCCTTGACGAGGATTTCCGATACCACGCCGGGGTCCAGGCTTTGAATCACCTGCTCGCGGCTGGAGGAGATCACCCGGCCCTGTCCGCGGGTGACTTCTTCCACATCACTGAACGTGGCCCACACCACGAACACCGTGACCAGCACCACCAGCAGGCTGACGACAATCATCAGTCCCCAGCTGCGCTCTTCTTGCAGTGCGGCATTCAGATCATTGAGCAGCGGCAGGTCGCTCTGCCGGACGCCAGAAAGGTGTTGCGGCTGCTGGCGGGATTTGCGATTGAACATGAAGGCTTCAGGCCTGGGTTGGGGGCGCGGCACGCTGCGCGACCACGGTGGGACGGGCCGGGGCGGGCACGCCCTTGGCCAGGGTTTCAAGCACAGTGGCCTTGGGGCCATCCACCAGCACGCGGCCGGCTTCAACGACCAGAATGCGGTTGACGATCTCCAGCACCTGCGGCCGGTGCGTGACGATCACCAGCGTGCGCGGCCCGGCCCATTCGGCCAGCGCCCTCAGCACGCGGCCCTCAGTGCCTTCATCCAGCCCACTGGTGGGTTCATCCAGCAGCACCACACGCGGGTTACGCAGGGTGAGGCGCGCCAGACCCAGCAGCTGCTTCTGTCCACCCGAGAGGCCCTGGCCATCGTCGCCGATGGGCATGTCGAGCCCCTTGGGGTGATTGCGCACGAAGCCATCGAGCCCGAAGCGCGCGAGCGAAGCCATGATGGCTTCGTCCGACACGGGCGCATCGATGGTGGCCAGTTCGAAGTTATCGCGCAGCGTGCCGTGGAAGATGCGCGGCGCCTGCCCCAGCAGGGCGATGTTCGCGCGCAGGTCAGCCGGGTCGATCTGCCGCAGCTCGATGCCGTCGAGCGTGACATTGCCGGGGTCGGGCAGATACATGCCGGCCAGCGTGCGCAACAGGGTGGATTTGCCCGACCCCACACGCCCCAGCACGGCAATCCGCTCGCCAGCCTTGATCGATGCGGAGATGCCGCCAATCGTGGGCGTGGTGGCGCCGGGGTATCCAAACACCACATTGGCTGCCTGCAAATGCCCGGTGAAGGTCTGCGGCATCACATAGACACGGCCCGGGTCACGATCCACCGGCCGCTCGATGATGGAGTCGATGCCGGTCATCGCCACCTTCGCGTGATTCATGCGCGTCATCAGCATGGCCACCTGCGACAGCGGCGCAATGGCGCGGCCGGTGAGGATCACTGCGGCAATCAGTGCCCCCATGGTGATGCGGTCGGTCGGCGATTCGGCATGAATGAGATAGGTGCCCCACACCACGATCACCACCGTGTTGAGCTGCTGCACCGATGTGGCGAAGCCGATGAGATGCGTGCTCACCGCCTTCAGCTTCTGGCCGCTGGCAGAAACCGTGGCCGAGAGTTGCTCCCAGCGCTGCTGCGCCCAGCCGGTGGCATTGAGCGACTTCAGCGTTTCCATGCCCTCGATAGCCTCCACCGCCAGGCCCTGGCGCTGCGAGGCTTCGCGCATGCTCTCGTTGGTGTACTTGGCGAGATACCCCTGGGCCAGCAGGCCCGCGAGAATCACCAGCGGAATCGACAGCAGCGGCACCAAGGCCAGCGGCCCGGCCACGAGGTAGATCACCGCGATGAACATCAGCACGAAGGGCAGATCCACCACCGCCAGCAGCGTGGCGCTGGTCATCATCTCGCGCACCGATTCAAAATCGCGCAGGTTGTTGGCATAGCTGCCCGAGGAGCTGGGCTTCTGCACCAGTTGCAGGCTCATCACGCGGCGGAACAGGGCCGCGCTGATGATGAGATCGGCCTTCTTGCCGGCGATATCGGTGAGGTGCGCTCGCACCGTGCGGCCCACCCCCTCGAAGAGAATCGCCAGCGCCACGCCAATGCTCAGCGCCCACAGGGTTTCAAAGGCGCGGTTGGGAATCACCCGGTCATAGACGTTCATCACGTACAGCGAGCTGACCAGCGCCAGCACATTCACCACCACCGTGGTGATGGCCACCTGCGCGTAAATGCCCTTGAAGCGCCACAGCACCTTCCACAGCCAACCCTGCGCCAGCGTGTATTCCGGCAGCTCCGAGCGGCGATCCGCACGCGGGAAGGGCTTCATGAACCAGCAGTAGCCAAGGTAGCGACTGGCCAGCTCGTTGGCTGCAATCTCGCTGCTGTGACCATCGACATGCTGCACGGTGTAGAGCCGCGCGCTGGCCGGGCCGGTGACGCGGGTGATCACCGCCGCCTGCTCATCGTGCAGCAGCAGCAGCACGGGCACGGCCAGCGGCGGAATATCGGCCAGCACGCGCTGCGAGAGCGTGTTGTCGAGCCCCTGATTCTTCAGCACCGTGGACAGTGCGGCGAGATCGAGCCGGCCATTGGGCTGGCGCAACGTTTGCGCGCTGAGTGCCTGCACCGAAAGCGGCGCGCCGGAGAGTCGCGTCAGCAGCGACAGTTGTTGCAGCAGATCAGACATGGGGCGTCTCAGGGGGATTCAGGTTCAGCTGCCAGTCCGGCAGATTGTCGCGCCCAGGCTTCGGTCTGGCCGGCGGCACGGAGGTATTGCAGGGCCAGCGCACGAACATCGGCCTGCGCACTGGCTGAAGACGCCTCCACACCCGCCAGCTCGGCATAGGCGTTGAGCAGATCGAGCATGCTGCGCCGGGCAATTTGAAACTGCTCTTCAAAGGCGCCCACCACCTGCTGCGCACTGGCAATCTGCTGTTCGGTGACCGCCACCTTGCGCGCGCTCTGGGCATAGCTGACCCAGGCGGTGTCGAGCCGCTCGCGCAGATCAAACTCCACCGTGGCCAGCCGCGCCTCCGCGGCCTTGAGTTGCTGGCGGGCGCCATCGACATCCGAAAACGACGAGGGATTGGCCAGCTCCCAGTTCAGCAGCAAACGCGTCTGCGAGTCTTCCGCATAGCTGGTTTCCACATCCAGCCGCGGCCAGCGACGCGCCTTGGCAGCATCCACCTGTGCCTTCAGGCGCTCGATTTCGGCCTGCTGCGCCACATACTCGGGCTGCTGCGCAATCACCGAAAGCGGCAGCGGCTGGGGGGAGAGCGTGTCGAACGAGACGGCCTCGAAGCGCACCAGCGGGCTACGGCTGTAGCGCTGCAAACGGCTTTGGATGACGCCCAGATTGGTTTCGGCGGTCACGAGTCGGGATTCAGCCTGCGCCTGGCGCGACAGCGCCTGGGTGAGATCGGAGCGGCGGCCGGTATCGAGTTTGGCCACCACGCCAAGGTCGCGCGTGAGCGAGTTGTGGCGCAGCAGGTTGGTGCGCGCCAGCAGCACTTCCTGCTCGGCCCTCAGGCCATCGAGATACAGCTGCCCCACCCGGAACGCCACGTTCTCGCGGTTCTCGCTGGCGCGGCTGCGAAACACCCGCTCGCCGCCCTCGCCGCCTTTCACCGCCGCATCAATAGCGCCACCTGCCCACAGGTTGAGTGTGGCCACCGTGCGCAACTGGTTGTCTTCAAAAAAATCGCGCTGGCGATCAGCAATGGGCTCGGCGGCGGCCACCCCCAGACGCGGCCAGTGCTGGCGCCGCGCGGACTCGGTTTGTGCCTCGGCCGCCGCGATGTTGGCACTGGCCTCGGCCAGCGAGGGGTCTACTTCGAGCGCGCGCAGCATGAGCGATTGCAGACTTTCGGCCTGCGCACCGGGGGCGCACAGGCCCAGCCACAGCGCCGCAACCACGGGCAGCATCCTGCTGCCGAATCTCCCTGACCACGCACTCATCTGCCTGCCACCTTGCCGGATTTTCTTGATCTTACCTGCCCACCAAAGCGGCCATGCGGTGCCGCCAGCGGAGGGCCAAACCCGCCGCAGAAATGACGCTCAGCGACCCGTAAAACTTTCGCCGACGATCTTCGGCATTCCGCCCACCAGCTTCCAGACCAGACGCTTCTGACCCTGGTCGGTGAAGCCCTTGGACTGATAGCGCTGCTGGAAATCAGCCGTTGCGCTGCCGTCGCCCGCCACCGCAGCCAGCACGATGTTGTCGAGGGTGATCTGCTTGGCGGCGTTGTTGAGGCGGGCGCGGCGCTGCGCCTCCCAGGCCTTGCGGCTGGCAAGCGTGCCCTTGAAATTGGGAGCGTAGAAGCTTTGATACGCCGCGTAGTCACCGCGCTCCCAGGCTGCACGCCAGGCTTCCAGCGGTGCCCTCACCTGCTCGGCAGACCAGCCCGCAGCGGCAGGCGTTGCTGCTGGCGCCGCGCTGGCCAGCACCGGCGCTGCGGGCACTGCCGTCGCCGCCACAGCGCTGGCCGCAGCGGCGGGCAGACAGGCCGGCGCACGCGCCAGCGCATGCGACTGACGGCGGTACTCGCTGAGCGAAACCTGCTCCACCGTCAGCGGTGTGACCTTCGCCTGCTGGTCGGCCCCGGCGGACTCCACCCGGAAGTAGTAGGTCTTGCCCGCTTCAATGCCGACGCTGGCCGCTTGCCCGCGCTGGCCGAGATGGCGAATGCGCGCATCGTCGAATACCGCCGCCACCGGCACCGTGCCCGCGCAGTTGCGGTGCTCCACGTAGCCGCCCGGCAGCAGCGAGGCCAGATAGCGGCCATTGACGTAAACATTCAGCGGCGCGTCTTTCGCCGCTGCTGTGGCGCGACCCGGCCGCAGGAAGATCAGCGTGGCGAGATCACGCGGCGCCAGCTGGCCTGCCGTTTTCACCAGAGGTTCGGAGAACACCGGGTTAGTCCGTTCGCCTGGTACCGGGCCTGCCGTCGGGGTGTCGGCCTTGAAGGTGGAGCAGGCACCGAGCGTAAGTGCCGACAGGGCTGGAATCAGGAGATGCAGACGGGCTGGATAGCTGGTGGTTTTCACGCGTTGGGGTTCCCGGTCAGACGCTGCAATGGCGAAGGCTCTCGGTGCGCAACTCCGCAGGGAAGCCTCAAACCCCTGCCGGTCGGCCACTGTTGTCGAATTGAATCTGCGTCAGGCCTCGCAGCTTGCCAGTGTAATAGTGAGCCGTCGCCAGCCAACCCACGCTGCGCCCTGAAGCCTGGAGGGGCAGCCGTTTTCAGGGCAGCGGAGGTCACCCCCAGCGTCTGGCGCCGGCTGACGACCGACCCGCACGACGCGCACAATGCGCGCCGCGCCACTTTTTCAAGCCTGCCCGCCATGCCGCACCCCGCCAGCCCCGTCGAAATTCCCGTTGCCTTCCCCCTACTGGCCAAGCGGGCGGTGAGCGCGCGCACCGAATCGCTCAAGCTCGCCAAGCGCCTGCGCCGCGAGGTGGGTCGGGCGATCATGGATTACGGGATGATTGCGGAGGGCGACCGGGTGATGGTTTGCCTCTCCGGCGGCAAAGACAGCTACACCATGCTGGACATGCTGTTGCAGCTGCAAAAGAAGGCGCCGGTGCACTTCGAGCTGCATGCGGTGAACCTCGACCAGAAGCAGCCGGGTTTCCCCGAGCACGTGCTACCGGAATATCTCAGCCGCATCGGCGTGCCGTTCACCATTCTTGAGCAAGACACCTACTCGGTGGTGAAGCGCAACATCCCCGAGGGCAAAACCATGTGTTCGCTCTGCTCGCGGCTCAGGCGCGGGGCGCTCTATACCCACGCCAAGGCTCAGGGATTCACCAAGATCGCGCTGGGTCACCACCGCGACGACATCGTCAGCACCTTTTTCCTGAACCTGTTTTTCGGCGGCAAGCTCGCCGCCATGCCGCCCAAGCTGCGCTCCGATGATGGCGACAACGTGGTGATCCGCCCGCTGGCCTACTGCCGCGAGGATGATCTCGCCGCCTATGCCGAAGAGCAGCAGTTCCCCATCATTCCCTGCACGCTCTGTGGCAGCCAGGAAAATCTGCAACGCAAGCAGGTGCGCAAGATGATGACGGCCTGGGAGAAAGACTTCCCCGGCCGCAGCGAAACCATCTTTCGCGCGCTCGCCAACGTGGCGCCCAGCCAGCTGGCCGACCCGAAGCTCTTCGACTTCGCGAGTCTGGGTGGCGGCACCCTCGCGCAGGACTGGTTGATGAGCGCCCCCGAAACCGACGACGCCGAACTTCAGCCCAGCGCTTGAGGAACGCAGCGGCGCGCTCAGTGTCCGACAATGCAGCAATGACGTTCCTCCGCCCCTGCCTGCTGATGCTGCTGTGCTGCGCTGCCGCGAGCAGCTGGGCGCAGCAGCAGCCGGCGGTCAGTGCGCAACCGTCTGTAGAAGAACTCACCCGTACGCCCGTGCCCGAGAGCGCGACCGAACCGGAAGCCCCATCGAGCGAAGACCCGCCCGCCAGCGTGGAGGCCGGTCCGAAGGTGACAGTGGACTTCCGCATCACCGGCTTGCAGGAGCCGGAACTGGCCAATGCCTACAACTGGCTGGGCTTTGTGGCGGAAGATCAGCGCGGACGACTCGACTACACGCGCTTGAAGACTCTGCACGATGGCGCCGAGGCCAGCATCAAGAAGGCACTGGCGCCCTACGGCTACTACGAGCCCACCATCACCAGCGAGCTGGGCGGCGGGCCGGTGGACTATTTCACCCGTTACCAGGTGGTGGCCGGCACGCCGGTGCGCTGGGCCGCACCCGACATCGTGGTGGAGGGCGCGGGCTCCAGCCAGCTGGAAACCATCAAGGGCTTTGCGCCGCGAGTGGGCCGCCGCCTGCGCCATGCCGAGTACGACACCCTGAAGAGCCGCGCGCTGAATGCCCTGCGTGAAGCGGGCTACCTCAACGCCCGACTCAACCGCGCCGAGCTCCGGGTGGATGTACAGCAGCATCTCGCCGTGGCCGCACTCACCTTCGACACCGGCCCGCACTGGACCTTCGGCGAGATCCGCTTCGAGGGCTCCGAGAAAATCAACGAAGCGGTGCTGCGCCGCTACCTGCGCTTTGCACCCGGCGATTCCTACTCGCCGCAGAAGATGCTCGATACCCAGTTCGCCCTCAACGACCTCGACTATTTCTCGTCGGTCGAGGTGGCCCCTCAGCGTGCCGAGGCCAAGGACAACGTGCTGCCCATCGTCATCAAGCTGGCCGACAACAAGGCGCGGCGCGACGACTACGGCATTGGCTACGGCACCGATACCGGCGCGCGGGTGACGGCCGCCACCGAGTTCCGGCGCTGGAACGACAAGGGCCACAAGCTCAGGCTCGCCGTGCGCGCCTCGCAGAAAATCTCCGGCGCTTCGGCCGAGTACCGCATTCCGCAGGGCAACGAGCCCGGCGAGTTCTTGAGCTTTTCGGGTGCTGCGGAGGAAGACAACCTCGCCTTCGGCCGCTCGCGCGACTACCGGCTGGGCGCGGCCATCAACCGCCAGAGCGGCGACTGGACCCGCATCTACTACCTGCGCTACCACCGCAGCCAGTTCGACTTCGACGAAGGCACCGACAACTCGGTGGCCCTGCTCACGCCGGGCCTGAGTCTGTCGCGCCAGTGGCTCAATGACCCGGCCTATGCCACCCGCGGCCTCTCGGTGTTTCTCGATGCCCACGGCGCGCAGCGCGGCGCGCTCAGCGATGCCAGCTTTGTGCAGCTGCGCACCATCGTGAAAGGTGCGCTGCCGCTGGCCAACCGCACGCGCTTTCTCGGCCGGGTGGAGCTGGGTGCCACCGCCGTGAGCGGCTTCGACAACCTGCCTCCGGACGAACGCTTCTTTGCCGGTGGCGATCAATCGGTGCGCGGCTATGGCTACCAGAGCATCGGCGCCGGTCGTGATGACAACGGCGGCGTCATCGGCGGGCGCTATCTCAATGTGTTCAGCGCCGAGATCGAACAGGGGTTTCGCCAAAGCCCCTGGGGCGTGGCGGTGTTTGCCGATGCCGGCGGCATTGGTGACGTGCCCAACCCGCGTCTCGAATACGGCGTGGGCCTGGGCGCGCGCTACCGTGCGCCGTTCGGCTCGGTGCAGGTGGATTTGGCGCATCCGCTCAAGGCCGGGGAGTCGCCGGTGCGGCTGCATCTGGGCGTGAGGGTGGGCCTGTGAGCGCAGGGCCGCCCAGCGTGCCGCGCCGCATGGCGCGGCGGATTGGCATGGGCTGCGCCTGGACCCTCGCCAACGCCGGCCGGCTGGCCTTTGCCCTGCTGTTTCTGCTGGCGCTGGCGCTGTGGGCGCTGGGCACGCGCGGCGTGCCGCTCACCGTGGATATCGCCCAGCGGCTGCTGGCCGGGCAGCTCACGGTGGCCAGAGCCGAGGGCGGACTGTTCGGGCCGATCCGGCTTGAAGGCATCGTCTTCGAGTCGGACAGCAGCCGCACCGAAATCGACCAGCTGCGGCTGGACTGGTCGCCCGGCGCCCTGCTGCGCCGCACGGTGCAGGTCAACCAACTCGTGGTGGGCGCGGTGGTGGTGCAGCAAAAGCCAACACCCGAAACACCGCCGCAGCCGCTGTCCACCGCCTTGCCCTTTGATCTGGTGGTGCGCGAAGCACGGCTGGCGTCACTCACCGTGCGCCCGGTCGAAGGCGAGCCGCTGCAACTGGGCGCCCTGCAAGCCAAGGCGAGCTGGCGCGGTGAGCAGGTGGTGCTGGACGGTCTGGCGCTTGCCCAGTTACAGACCGGCAGCCTGCAAACCGGACCGGTGCAGGCGCACGCCCGGCTCGCGCTGGCGCCCGATCGCATCACCATCAGCCGTCTTGATCTCGGCGGCCCGGCGCAGTTGCAGCTGCGGGGCGTGCTGGGCCTGCTTGGCGTGCCGAGCGACCTCGCCGTGGCGCTCAAAAGCGCGCGCTGGCCCCTGGTGGGCGAGCCGCAGCTGCGGGCGCCCTGGTTGCAGGCCACGCTCAAGGGCGTGCTCAGCGGTGGGGCGATGGATGCAAGCCTCACCGCCCGTGGCGCCTTGCGCACGGCACTCGATGACCAGGACCTCGGCTTTGATCTGGATACCGCGCTGCAACTCGGCGCCACAGGCGCGCGCATTGATCGACTGCTGGTGAAGAGCACCGATGGCGCCGGCACGCTCAGCGCCGAAGGCAAAGCCAGCTGGCAACCCGCCCTCACGCTCGACGCCACCGCCGAGCTGAGCCGCCTCAACCCCGGCGTGCTGCTGCCGGAGTGGGCGGGGCAGCTCAACGGCACCCTGCGCGCCAGCACCGAAGTGATCGATGACATCCCCACGGTGCAGTTCGACGCCGTGCTGAAAGACTCGAAGCTGCGCGGCTACCCGCTGCGGCTTGAAGCCCGCGGCAGCGCCGCGCTGCAGGATGAAACCCAGCAGCTCGATCTGCAGCGGCTGAGCCTGGTCAGCGGCAGCACCACAGTCACCGCCGAGGGCACGCTGCTGCCTCGGCTCGATGCGCGCCTGACGGTAGACGCCAGCGACCTCAAGACCCTGCTGCCGGAACTGGCCGGCGCCGTGCAGCTCCGCGCCGCCGCCCAGGGCGTGCCCGCCAACCCCGCCCTGCAAGCCAGCGGCAGCCTGCGGGCACTGCGCTACGGCGACATCACGCTGGCAAGCGGCGCGGTGGAAATTGACTACGCGCCCGAGGCCGAGTCCAGCGCTTCGATCACGGCCACCGGCCTGGTGGCGGGCAGCACGCGCATTGCCAGCAGCAGCCTCACGGCCAGCGGACGCGCCGAGAAGCACACGGCAACGCTCAAGGCCACGGTGGATCAACCCCGCAGCAGCGCCAGCCTCACCCTCGCTGGCGCGCTCGATCTCAGCCGCCAGCGCTGGCAGGGCAGCTTGCAGCAGTCCAGCTTCACGCCGCCGTTTGGCCCGGTGTGGCAGCAGGAAGCCGCTGGCACGCTGACGCTGGCAGCGCAGCAGCAACAGCTCGCGCCCACCTGCTGGCGCGCGGGCACCGCGCGGCTGTGTGTGGATGCCACGCATGCACCACCCACCACACGGCTGGCCTATCGCATCGAGCAGCTCGACACCGCCGCCTTTGCAGCCCTGTTGCCGAAGGACTGGATCGTGCAGACCGTGATCAATGGCGACGGCGAGGTGGCCCTGCGCGACGCGGAGCCCGAAACGCTGCGCCTGCAACTGCAACTGGCACCCGGCCGCATCGCCCTGCCCGGTGCACCCGCGCTTCAGCTGCTGCCATCGCAGCTCTCGGTGACGCAGGCTGGCGGCAACTGGCTGGGCCGCGCCGCGCTGGCACTCGACCGCGGCACGGCCACGGTGGAGGCCACGCTGCCCGTCACCGGCGGCGAGCTGTTGGCGCGCCCGCTGAGCGGCCGCGTGCAGCTGCAAGTGCCCGACCTCGCCTGGGTGAACGCGCTGATTCCGCAGGTACAGAAGCTGCGCGGCGCACTGGCGGGTGATTTCACCCTTGCCGGCAGTGCCGGTGCGCCCCGGCTGGAAGGCGCGCTGAATCTCACCGAAGGCAGCGTGGCGATTGCCGCGGCCGGCATCACGCTGAAAGACATCAGCGCCGAGGTGCGCGGCAACAGCAGCGGTCCGCTCGCCATCACCGCCCGCGCCACCAGCGGCGGCACGCTGAGCGTGGAGGGCACCGCCGACTTTGCCAGCGGTACGCCCGTGGTGGCACTGAAAATTGCCGGCACCGAAGTGCAGGTGGCCGACATCGCCGATGCGCGCGTGTGGATCAGCCCCGAGCTCGCCTACGAGCAGAACGCCGAGGGCATGCGGCTGACCGGCACCGTCACCGTGCCGCGCGCCGACATCACCCCGCGCCAGCTCGCCGCCAACGCCATCGGCGCCTCTGCCGACCAGGTGCTGGTGGGCGCCGAAGCGCCCGTGGAGAAAACCCTGCCACTCACCGCGCGGGTGAAGCTGGTGCTGGGCGAAAAGGTCACTTTCGAAGGCTTTGGCCTGCGCTCGCGCATCACCG
>CAMTXV010000117.1:0-1419 GCA_947085665.1 uncultured Sinobacteraceae bacterium
GAGCTGGCTGCGGGCGCGCTGGCGTCGTATGTGCTGGGCGATTCGGTGCTGCAGTTTTCCACCATCATCGGCACCTACCTGTTTGCCATGGGCGTGGGCTCGTGGCTGTCGCGGTACTTCGAGCGGCAACTGCCCGCGCACTTCTTGCGCATCGAATTGCTGGTGGCGCTGATTGGCGGAGCCTTGCCAGCCACGCTGTTCCTGGCCAATGCGTACACGCCCGGCGCTTTCCGGTTTCTGCTGTACGGCATGGTGTTGATGGTGGGCACGCTGGTGGGGCTGGAGATCCCCCTGGTGATGCGCATCTTGAAGCGCAACGTGGCGCTCAAGGACCTGGTCTCGCAGGTGCTCACGTTTGACTACCTGGGCGCGCTGGCGGTGTCGATGGCGTTTCCGCTGCTCCTGGTGCCGCACCTGGGGCTCATCCGCACGGGGCTGCTGTTTGGTGTGATGAATGCGGCCGTCGCATTGTGGGCGGTGTGGCTGTTTCGGCACGAGTTGCGGCGCCTGAAGGCGCACCTCGCGGCCTGCGTGATGGTGCTGGGCATCTTGCTGGCCGCGCTGGCGGGGGCCGAGCAGATCACCAGCGTGGCCGAAGACAAGTTCTACCAGGACCGCATCGTCTTCAGCACTGCGTCGCCCTACCAGCGCATCGTGGTCACGCAGGGGCGCGCGGGCCACCGGCTGTACCTCAATGGCAACCTGCAGTTTGCGCAGGCCGACGAGTACCGCTACCACGAGGCCCTGGTGCACCCCGCCATGGCCGCCCATGGCGCGCCCAAGAAGGTGGCGGTGCTGGGCGGCGGCGACGGCATGGCCGTGCGCGAGATTCTGAAGTACCCCTCGGTCGAATCCGTGACGCTGGTGGAGCTGGACCCGGCCATGACGAAGATCTTCAGCGAGAACCCACGCCTCGCGCAGCTCAACGGCCACGCGCTGCAGAACCCCAAGGTGAAGATCGTCAACACCGATGCATTTGGCTGGCTGCAGGAAGGATCGGACACGTTTGATGTCATCGTGGTGGACTTTCCCGATCCCACCAATTTCTCCATCGGAAAGCTCTACACCAACAGCTTTTACGCGCTGCTGGACAAGCGCCTGGCCGCCAGCGGCTACGCGGTGGTGCAGACCACTTCCCCGCTGGTGGCGCGCAAAAGCTACTGGACGGTGGCGCAGACCATCGAATCCATCGGCCTGCAGACGGCGCCCTACCACGCGCATGTGCCCAGCTTTGGCGAATGGGGTTTCATCATCGCCAGCCGCAGGCCCTGGCGCCTGCCGGAGGCACTGCCAGCCGATTTGCGGTTCTTGGGTGCCGACACGCTGCCGCTGTTGTTCGACTTTCCGCTCGACATGGCGCGCGTGCCTGCCGAGGTGAACCGGCTGTCGAACCAGGCGCTGGTGCACACGTACGAACGC
>CAMTXV010000118.1:0-5876 GCA_947085665.1 uncultured Sinobacteraceae bacterium
GCCGCGCCTGCAGGATGTAGAGCTGGCCGTCGACGCCATCCTTGCCCCATTCAATGTCCATTGGGCGGCCGTAGTGGTCTTCGATGATCAGCGCCTGCTTGGCGAGTTCCTCAATGTCCGCATCGGTCAGGCAGAAGCGCTGGCGTTCCTCGCTGGCCACCGGCACGAACTCCACCGTGCGACCGAGCTTGCGGTCAGCGGTGTAGATCATCTTCTTGGCTTTTTCGCCCAGGCCGCGCTTGAGCACACTGGGTCGGCCAGCCCGCACATTGGGCTTGTAGGCGTAGAACTCGTCGGGGTTCACCGCACCCTGCACCACGGCCTCGCCCAGGCCATAGCTGGCGGTGATGAAGACCGCGTCCTTGAAGCCGCTTTCGGTATCCATCGTGAACATCACGCCGGATGAGCCCTTGTCGCTGCGCACCATGCGTTGTACGCCGGCCGAGAGCGCCACGGACTTGTGGTCGAAGTGGTGGTGCACGCGGTAGGAGATGGCGCGGTCGTTGAAGAGCGATGCGAAGACCTCCTTGATGGCATGCAGCACGTTGTCAATGCCATTGACGTTCAAAAAGGTTTCCTGCTGGCCGGCAAAGCTCGCATCCGGCAAGTCCTCCGCCGTGGCGGACGAGCGCACGGCCACCGAAATCTCGGCACCGCCAGACTCAGCCAGCAGGGCGTCGTAGCCGCTGCGGATCTCGGTTTCCAGGGCTGCGGGGAAGGGGGCCTTCACCACCGCTTCGCGAATCTCCTTGCCGGTTTTCGCCAAGGCCACCACGTCTTCGATATCCAGTGCGTCCAGCAAGGCGTTGATGCGTGCATCAAGCCCTTCGAAGCTCAGAAACTCGCGGTAGGCTGCAGCTGTGGTGGCATAGCCATTGGGCACCTTCACACCGCTGGCGGCGAGGTTGGAAATCATTTCGCCCAGGCTGGCATTTTTGCCGCCGACGGTTTCCACGTCGTGCATGCGCAGCTCGGAATACCAAAGAACGTTGCGGCTAGTTGCAGAGCTCATCGAATAGGTCACCAGAAAACACTTCGGGGGGATCGCGGGTGGGCAGTTTCGGTGGTCTCGCGGCTTCTTGCCACTGGCAAACGCCTTTGCAATGCGGCAACACTCCGCACATGACCACTCGACACGTTTTTTTCATCTCCGACGGCACCGGCATCACCGCTGAAACCCTCGGCAATACCCTGCTCACCCAGTTCGAGGGGGTTGATTTCATCAAGTCCTCGCTGCCCTTCGTTTCGTCTCCTGAAAAGGCGAGGCTGACGGTGGATTACATCAACCACATTGCCGCCGATGCTGAAGCGCGGCCGCTGGTGTTTTCGACCACTGTGAGTGATGCCGCCCGCGCGGTGCTGCGCGAGTGCAACGCCTTGTTCGTGGACTTGTTCGACACCTACATCCACGGGCTCGAAAAGGAGTTGGGGGTGAGTTCCACCCACGCGCAGGGACGCGCCCACAGCGTGAACAATCGTCGTTACGACGCCCGCATCGAAGCCATTAATTACGCGCTGGAACATGACGATGGGCAGTCCACCCGCGACCTCGCCCGCGCTGAGCTCATTCTCATTGCTCCCAGCCGCTGCGGGAAAACCCCCACCAGCCTGTATCTGGCCATGCAGCACGGCATCTTCGCCACGAACTTTCCCCTGCTGGAAGAAGATCTTGAAAAGCCTGCCCTGCCGCGGTCCCTGCAGGGTCACGAGGCCAAGTTGTTTGGGGTGACTTCGGAGCCCGAGCGGCTGAGCCAGGTCCGCAATGAGCGCAGGCCCGGCTCCCGCTACGCCTCCATTGCGCAGTGCAGCTATGAACTGCGCCAGGCTGAGACGCTGTATCGCAAGTTGCAGATTCCCAGTGTCAACTCCGCCAATATGTCGATTGAAGAGATGGCGGCGACGGTCTTGCAGGAAAAATCCCTGCGGCGGTAGCGGTCTGAAGTGGGCAGAAACTGAGGTCTGCTGCGCCCAGTTACGAGCGCTGCATCCCTGTTTATTGCGCCTCATCAAGACCTTCAAAATGGCTGTGGGGCCCAGCTGCTGCGTGCTACTGTGATCTCGTTCAGCTTGCACACGGTGATTTGAGATCTGCCATGACGGTTAACGCCATTACGCCCTTTCTGGCCACAGCGCTGGAAGTGCAGCAAGCGCTGCATTCGAACGCTGATTTCAAGGGATTTCTTGCTCTGGCGCTGAAGAGCAGTGGCGATGCCCTGTCTGAGCAAGACCTCAACACGGTCCGCTTCCGCGTGGTCGACCACCGTACGGGTATTCGCGACGATCTGAATCTGGATGACGAGCTGGCCTGCTGGGGGCAGCGGGTGTCGATTCGTAATCTGGTGGCAGATCAGTTGAATGTTGATCGTGCCCAGCTGGTTCACTCCCTGTGGCGGCTGGAGAGCTTCGAGCAGATCAAGGCCTGGCTGAAGGCGCTGCGCGTGGTGGTGAGAATTGCGCGTGATCTTGAGGGCCAGTTGCGCGGGCATCTTCTACTGGCCGAATCCATTATTCCCATGGTGGAAACGGTGGAGCGGCGTGACTACGTGCTGCCCAACGGTGACATGGCGAGTGATGCGATCACCCGCAATCTGGGCATTCGCGCCAAGGTGTTTGCGCTCGACCGTGAGCGCCGCACCCCTCGCCAGACGGCCAGCAACAGTGTGATGGACCGACTCTCGCGCACCTTGAGCAAGTCCGATCGTTGATCGCTCACACCAGCCCCCTTGCGTTGTTGCGCTGATCCCCTGAAGGTTGCCAGCAGCCTGCGGCGACGGCCCGGCACACCATAACAATGATTGCCTGACGAGGCAGATCGGCTGGAGAGCAGATGAAAAGCTTCAAGGACAAAGTGGCGGTCGTGACCGGTGCAGGGTCGGGCATTGGCCAGGCACTCGCCATCGAGCTGGCCCGCGCCGGCGCGCAGCTCGCCATTTCAGACATCAATGAACGCAATGTGGCGGATACCGCCGCACAGTGCTCGGCACTCGGTGCCACCGTGCGGCACTACGTGCTGGACGTTGGTCGCCGCGAAGCCGTCTATGGTCATGCGGCTGCCGTGATGGCCGATTTCGGCCGGGTGAATCTGGTCATCAACAACGCCGGTGTGGCCGTGAATGCCACGGTGCGCGAACTGAGCGACGAGGACTTCGAGTGGTTGATGAACATCAACTTCTGGGGCGTGGTGCATGGCACCCGGGCGTTCTTGCCGCATCTCACTGCGTCCGGTGAGGGGCATCTCGTCAATATCTCCAGCATCTTCGGAATGATTGGCGTGCCCAAGCAGTCGGCCTACAACGCCGCCAAGTTCGCAGTGCGTGGTTTCACCGAGTCGCTGCGACAAGAAATGGCCATTGAAGGAAACACGGTTGGAGTGAGCTGCGTTCACCCCGGTGGAGTCAAGACCAATATCGCCAAGATGGCCCGCAAGGGGGCATCCGACGCAGGTCGTGATCTCGGTGCGATATTCGAGAAACTCGCGCGCACAACCCCGCAGAAAGCGGCACAGATCATTCTCTCGGGTGTGTTGCGTAACGAGGCCCGAATTTTTATCGGGGCTGACGCCAAGGCCATGGACTGGATGCAACGCATTCTGGGCAGCGGCTACCAGAAGATCATCGGGCCGGGGTTTCAGCGATCGGTGAAATGAGTGTTGTAGTGAGCAGAGGATGCGCTTAGAGAATAGGGCAGCATTAGCCATGCGCCGTCCCCTCACGATACGTGCCGCACTGATAGCCGGCCGGGAATAGAGATACGGAGATTCAATGAGAAGCAAGATTTATAGGGATGCCGAGACTGCGCTGGCAGGCCTCACTTTCGATGGTATGACCGTGATGAGTGGTGGCTTCGGGCTCTGCGGTATTCCCGAGAATCTCATCCTTGCGCTGCGTGATTCGGGGGCGAAGAACCTGACCGTGATCGGCAACAATGTTGGCTGCGATCACCACGGCATGTGGTTGGTGCTCGCAAACAATCAGATCAAGAAAGTGCTCGCCAGCTATGTCGGCGAGAACAAGATTCTCGAGACGCGCTACATGAGTGGCGAAATCGAGATTGAATTCAATCCGCAGGGCACGCTGGCTGAGCGCATTCGGGCGGGAGGAGCGGGCATACCTGCCTTCTATACGCGAACGGGCTTCGGCACGGCAGTGGCCGAAGGCAAGGAGACCCGCCAGTTCAACGGCGAGTGGTATGTGATGGAGACGGGACTTGTTTCAGACCTTTCTATCGTCAAGGCCTGGAAGGCGGATACCGAAGGCAACCTCATCTATCGAAAGACTGCTCGCAACTTCAACCCGATGATCGCCACCGCGGGCAAGGTGACCGTTGCAGAGGTTGAAGAGATCGTGCCGGTCGGCAGTTTTGATGCAGATCAGATCCATACCCCCGGCATCTTCGTTGACCGCATCGTGCTGGGTGCGAGCTACACCAAACACATCGAGCGGCTCACCACCCGTCCCAAAGCAGGAGCAATCTGATGGCCTGGACACGCGAACAAATGGCGCAGCGCGCCGCACAGGAACTGCAAGACGGTTTCTACGTCAACCTGGGCATTGGTATTCCCACACTTGTGGCCAACATGATCCCGGATGGTATGACGGTGACGCTGCAAAGTGAGAACGGCATGCTGGGCATGGGACCGTTTCCTTTTGAGGGCGAGGCCGATGCAGATCTCATCAATGCAGGCAAGCAAACCATCACTGAGCTGCCACACACCAGTTATTTCTCGAGCGCCGATAGCTTCGGGATGATCCGCGGAGGGCATATCAACCTTTCGATTCTCGGCGGTATGCAGGTTGATGAAAAAGGCGACCTCGCGAACTGGATGGTGCCGGGAAAAATGATCAAGGGTATGGGCGGCGCGATGGATCTGGTGGCAGGTGTGAAGCGCGTTGTTGTGGTGATGGATCACTGCGAAAAAGCAGGAGACAGCAAGTTCAAAAAGAGCTGCTCTCTTCCGCTGACCGGAAAAGGTGTCGTCGACTTGCTGATCACCGACCTCGGCGTGTTCGAGATCGACCGCAAAGGTGGCGGAGTGACGCTGACACAACTTGCTGATGGCGTGACACTTGACGACATCCGTGCAAGGACGGAAGCCAGCTACGTTGTTGCACTCAGGGATTGAGTTATTCGCAGTTGTGATCAAGTTTCAAGCTGGTATTTATTTGACACGAGTCTAGTCGGGCTTCAACAATCCTGTGATGACCGCAATCGCCACCAGACAACAGGACGAGAAAGACCGCCGCCGAGAAGAGATTCTCGACGCTGCTGAGCGTGTGCTGCGCGAGCAGGGGTTTGACGCCGCCAAGATGCAGGACATTGCCAAGCGGGCGCGTGTTTCGCGGGCACTCGTCTACCTCTACTTCAAAGACAAGACCGAGCTGCACTTTGCTATCTGCGTACGGGGCCTGGAGTTACTACGTTCGCGGTTTCAGCAGGCCCGTGCGCGGCACAAGAAAGGCGTGGACCAGATCAAGGCCTGCGGCCATGCCTATGTGGTTTTCGCCCAGGAGTTTCCAGTCTATTTTCAAGTCATATCCCGGTTTGAAGGGCATCAAGCCGCGCCTGAAGAAGACGGCGTTCAGAAGCAATTGATGATGGCGGGCCGACTGGTGCATGCCGAGCTGATTACGGCCCTCATGCTCGGTCAGCAGGACGGCACCATCCGCAAGGATATTGACGCGCACATCCAGGTGGCGATGACGCTCTGGGGCTTCACACATGGTGTTGCGCAATTGTTGATGACCAAGGCCCGCATCTTTGAGTACGAAGGCGTCTCGACGGTGGACTTCGTCAACGACGCGATTGAAATGGCGACCCGCGCCGTGCGCGCCTGATTATTTTGCCTGGAGATAGACATGAGTCTAGTCAGTAGACGC
>CAMTXV010000119.1:0-10197 GCA_947085665.1 uncultured Sinobacteraceae bacterium
GCTGGGTCACATCGCGCTGCGGGCGCAGGGCGTTGCGGGTGCTGGCAAACACCACGCTGCCTGCGGCGGTGGTGGCCCAGGTATTCACACCCCGACCCATCAGCAGCGTGGCAGCACTCCAGCGGGGTGTAGCGCTGCTGTCGAGCAGCGCGGTGGCGGTGCGCCAGCGCCAGTCGCTGCTGCGGTTGTCGGTCCACACCGCGCGCACGCGGCCATCGGCCTCCATGCCCAGTCGCGGATGCTGGCTGTCGGCAGCTTCATCCAGCCCAATGGCCAGCGGTGCTGCGGCATCGGCAAAACTCGCACCGTCGTCGCTGGAGACGGCGTAGCGGATGCTGCGGTTGCTACCGGCGGGGTTGAGATCCTTGCTGTCCCAGGCCGTCACCAGTGCGCCGCTGCCGTTGAAGGCGAGGACGGGATGGCGATCAGCGCGGTCTGTGGCACCGACGACGGCGGGCGGGTTCCAGCTGGCCGCCGTGGCCGCACGGGTGTGTACGCGAATCTGCCAGTCGTCCACCTCGGTGCCATCACCCACCAGTACCTGGCCGGTCCACAGGGGGTCGAGGTCATCGCGGTTGTCCTGGTAGGCCACCGCCATCAGGCCATCGGCACGCACGGCAAGCGCCGGCCACACCGAGGCAGGCCACAAGGCGCTGCGGGTATCGAGCGGATTGGCCACGTTAAAGCTCTTGCCGCTGCGCGACAGATTGATGGGCTCGGCATCCACGCCCAGCAGTTGAGCGAATACATCGAAGGGCTCGCCGGCGCGAATCTCCTGCCAGGCCAGCAGCGGGGCGCCTACAGCGCTCAGCGCAATCACCGGCCGCTCGGCGCGGCCGGCAATACCGCGAATGAGCTGCTCGGCCTGCCAGCTGGCGCCGCCGTCGCTGGACTGACGCAGATACACCGCCGGCCGGCGTGGGATCTGGCTGGCGCGCTCGTCCTGCCACACCACCCACACGTTCTGGTCGCGTGCGGCGATGCGCGGGAAGCGTGCGCTGCTGCTTTGCGGAGCGAGGTCGATGGCCGTGCCGAAGCTGCCATCGGCGCGGCGCTGGCGGTAGAACACCTTTGTGCTGCCCTCGCCATGTTGCTCGGCGACCAGATGCGTCACGCCGCCACTGAGCGCCAGATCAGGAAAGCCCGCGAAGGCCTGCGGCTCGCCGAGTGCCAGCAGCGCACCGTCGTCAATGCCGGCATCGGCAGGCACCGGCTGCTCGCCCACGGGCATGGCCAGCGTGGGGCCAATGAAGATGGGGCTGGTCATGGCCCGGCGCACATCCAGCAGATTGAGCGGGTTGAGTGCGGCAGCGATGTCGTTGGTGTCGATGGCATCAATCGGCCCCGGGCCGCGCACCTCGACGTAATACCAGCTGTGGGCATCGCTGGCGCTCACATCGAACTCGCGGCTGTCGTCCGGCAAGATCGGCTGATAGCGGGCGAAGCTGCCCTCTGGCACGGTGCGACCCGGGTTGCGGTAGATGGTCACCGTTGCTCCCGTGCCGCGCTGGATGCGCACGCGCAGCTTGCCCGCCGTACCGGCCGCCGCCACCACCTCGTCACCCGCAATGGCCTCGTAGATGGCATCGCCATCCAGATCGGCTTCCAGCGTGACCAGCGGCGCCAGGCCGTTGTTGTCGGCGGCGATGATCGTGCGGCCGCGCTGCAGGCCCTGCAGGATGGCGCGCTCGCTCTCGTTGCCCGCAAAGCTCATGGTCGCCGGCGTGCCAGGTCCCGCCACGGCCCATAGCTCGCGGAAGTGACTATCCGAGGCGCCCACGCCACCAAAGCGATAGCCGGCGTTCCAGCGGTTCTCGGCGTAGCGCAGCTCGATTTCGATGCCGCTCGCCTTGTTCCACACTTCCACCACATCGGCACCCACCGCGTTGGCGCGTTCGTTGGGCGTGCCGTCGTCGTTCACATGACCATCGTCCGGGTGGTTATGGCTCCACACCGCGCCCTGGCTGTGGGCATCCCAGATGGAGGTTTGCAGCACGCTCCAGCCGGGGCGGCCGGTGTAGGGGCTGCCCTGCACCAGCCAGTCCACGTGCCCCAGCACATTCGCATGCGGGCTGCCGTTGGCCTCCTCGCCCGGGATGAGCAGCAGCTGATTGCTCTCCCATAGCGGGTCGTAGTGCTGATCGTACGTGCGGTGGTCGGTGAGCGGCATCCACAGCAGATTGTTCTGCACGCCCTGACCGATCTGGTCGGTGATGCTGACGTTCCCCGGCCCCCGCCCATCGAGCCCCTGGCGCAGCGCGCTGCCATCGGAGGAGTGGTCGTTGTGCACATGCATGTCGCCGGGCAGATAGCTGCCCAGCGGCGCGGCCTTGGGCAGTGCCTTTGCGGCTTTGGATGCCGGCGCATTGCTCGCAGTGTTCGTCTGTGGCTGCTGGCAGCCCACTATGGTCAGCAGCGCGGCAGCAAGGGCGAGGTGAGTCAGGGGGTGGTTCATCGACGGGGCTCCATTGGCAGCCGGCAAGTCTGCCCGCCGTACATCACGAACAGTTGACGATGCGTGGCTTGATTCATGAGGGAGTGAAATTTCCCCGCGCACCGTCAGCGCTTTGGCTCGGCTAGGCTCTCGGCACAACACCAAACGGAGCAGGGCCGATGAGAGACGGCACCTTGAACCCAGCCGCCAGCGAGACGCCGCTGCGCGAGATTCCCGGCGATGGCGGCTTGCCGCTACTGGGCTATTCGCTGGCCTACATGCGCGACCCGCATGCGCTGATGCGACAGCGCGTGGCACGGCATGGCGAGGTGAGCTGGATGAATGCCTTCGGCAAGCGCTTCATCACGCTGGCGGATGCCGATGGCATGCAGTTCGTGTTGCAGAGCCAGAACGATCTCTTCGCCTCCGATGCCTGGGAATACTTTCTCGCCCGCTTCTTTCACCGCGGCCTGATGCTGCTCGACTTCGACGAGCACCGTCTGCACCGCCGCGTCATGCTCGCCGCCTTCCGCAAGGAAGCCCTCGCAGGCTATCTGCGGATGATGTCTGTGGAGATCGACCGCGAGCTGTCGCGCTGGCAGCCCGGTGAGCGTTTCGAGGCCTTCACCCACTTCAAGCAGCTCACGCTGGATCTCGGTAGCCGCGTGTTCGTGGGCGAGCCACCGGGCGCGCAGGCGGATGCCCTCAACAAGGCCTTCTTCGACACCGTGCAGGCGCCCACCAGCCCTATTCGACTGGGCCTGCCCGGCACCCGCTGGCGCAAGGGGCTTCAGGGTCGCCAGCTGCTGGAGCGATTCTTCCGCGAGCGCATTGCGGTGAAGCGCCGCGAGGGCGGCAGCGATCTATTCGCCGAGCTGTGTGCCGCCAAAGACGAGCAGGGCAAGACCTTCAGCGACGACGATGTGGTGAACCACATGATCTTTCTGCTGATGGCCGCGCACGACACCAGCACCATCACACTCAGCAACATGGTCTACCAGCTGGCCAGGCACCCGGAATGGCAGCAGCGCCTGCGCGCCGAGGCGCAAGCCCTGAGCCCGGCGGATGTCACGCCCGAAGCCCTGGAGCAGCTCACCGCCATGGACTGGGCCATGAAGGAAGCCCTGCGTCTCACCCCGCCGGTGCCGTTTATTCCGCGTCGCGCCGTGCGCGAGGCGAGCTACAAGGGCTTTCGCATTCCCGCCGGCAGCTTTGTGCAGATTGCCCCCGACTACGTGCACAAGTCGCCTGAACTCTGGACGGACCCCTCGCGCTTCGACCCCGAGCGGTTTTCCCCTGCGCGACGCGAAGACCGCCGCCATCCCTTTGCCTGGGTGCCTTTCGGTGGCGGGGCGCACAAGTGCATCGGTCTGCACTTCGGCACCATGGAGGTGAAGGTCATCCTGCACCGCCTGCTGCTGGGCTTCGAGTGGAGCGTGCCGGCGGGCTATGTGATGCCGCAGGACTACACCTCACTGCCGGTGCCCAAGGACAAGCTGCCGATCACGCTGCGCCGCCGCGCCTAGCGAGGCCAGTGGGGGCGGGGAGCCGTTAGACTCTGCGCCCGCTTCCCGCTCGCCGTTTACAAAAACCATGCGCCTGTCCCGCTTCCCCATCCACACCACCAAAGAAACCCCCGCCGACGCGCAGGTGATTTCGCACCAGCTCATGCAGCGCGCGGGTTACATCCGCAAGCTCGGCGCCGGTCTGTATACGTGGATGCCCATCGGCAAGCGCGTGCTGGCAAAGGTGGAAAACATCGTGCGCGAGGAGATGAACAATGCCGGGGCGGTGGAGTGCTTCATGCCCTCGATTCAGCCGTCTGAACTCTGGCAGCAGTCGGGCCGCTGGGACGTGATGGGCGGCGAGCTGCTGCGCCTGAAAGATCGCCACGGCGCGGACTTCTGCTACGGCCCGACGCACGAGGAAGTGATTGTCCACACCGTCATGCAGGACACGCGCAGCTACAAGCAGCTGCCGGTCAACTACTACCAGATCCAGACCAAGTTCCGCGACGAGCGCCGCCCGCGCTTTGGCGTCATGCGCGCGCGCGAGTTCATCATGAAGGACGCCTACAGCTTCCACATGGATGCCGAGTCGCTCGAAACCGAGTACCAGAACATGCGCGCCGCTTATACGCGCATCTTCACGCGCCTGGGTGTGGACTTCCGCTGCGTGAAGGCCGACAGCGGCAACATCGGCGGGGCGAAGAGCGAGGAGTTTCATGTGCTCGCAGGTTCGGGTGAAGACCTGCTCGCGGTGGCCGAAGGCGGAACTTACGCCGCGAATGTCGAAGCCGCCGAGACGCTGCCTTGTGGCGCGGCGCCCGCTGGCACCGAGCAGGCCCTGCGCGTCGAAACGCCGGGCAAGAAATCCTGCGCTGATGTCGCGGCCTTTCTCGCCGTGGACATCAAGAAAACTCTCAAGTGCATCGCTGTGATCGCTGACGGAAAGTTCGTGCTGCTCGCCGTGCGCGGCGACCGCGAGGTGAACGAGGTGAAGGTGCGCAAGCTGGCTGGCCTCAAGGACTACGTGCTCGCGACCGAGACCGAAATCGTCAAGATGCTCGGCTCGCGTCCCGGCTTCATCGGCCCGGTGCGGCATGCGGCCGAAGGCAACACCACGGCATCGGCGGCGGACATCGAAGCCTTCAATGCCCTGATGGCCGGTAACAGCCTCACAGTCATCGCCGACTTTGAGGCCGCTGCACTCAGCGACTTTGTCTGCGGTGCCAATGAAAAAGCCATGCACTATCGCGGCATGAACTGGGGCGATGCCATTGCGCTGAAGCCGGCAGTGGTTGCTGACATCCGCATGATCGCCGAGGGCGATCCCTCGCCCGATGGAATCGGCACCATCAAGTTCTATCGCGGCATCGAGGGCGGCCACGTCTTCCAGCTCGGCCAGAAATACTCGAAGGCCATGGGCCTCTCCGTGCTCAACGAGCAGGGCCAGGCGGTCACACCCGAAATGGGCTGCTACGGCGTCGGCGTCTCGCGTCTCGTTGCGGCTGTGATCGAACAAAGCCACGATGCCAACGGCATCTGCTGGCCCGATGCCATCGCCCCCTGGCGCGTGCTGGTCTGTCCGATCGGCGCAGACAAATCCGAAGCCGTGAAAGAGGCTGCCGAGAAGCTCTACACCGATCTGCTCGCCGCTGGCATTGAAGCCGCACTGGATGATCGCGGTGCACGTCCCGGTAGCATGTTTGCCGATGCCGACCTCATCGGCATCCCGCACCGTGTCGTCATTGGCGACAAGGGTCTGGCGACGGCGCAGTTTGAGTACAAGCACCGCAAAGGCTCAGCCCCCGAGATGATTGCTGCCACGCTCGAAGCGGTGCTGGCCAAGCTCGGCTGAACCGATGGCCACCGCGCCATAGGGACCTGGCAGGGCAGTGATCACGGCGGCGAGGCGAGCCATGCCATGCCCTAGCTAGCTTTTGCGACGATCCAGCAGCGTCTGCAGAGTTTTCGCATGGCGCGCGAACTCCGCAGCGCGGGGGTGCTTCACCTGAGTCAGCAAGGGCTGCATCAGCGCCAGTGCTGCCGCATCGTCTTTGAGCACCTCACTCGCGTGATGCGCGCGAAGGTGCTGCACGCCAGCCCAGGCGGGTTCTGCGGCATGCGCATCGGCATCTGCGCTCTTCAGCAGCAGCGCGTATAGCTCGGCATAGCCCTGCAGTAGCGCCTGCCGTAGCAGGGCTTCGAGCTGCTCGGGGTTCTGCGGGGCGAAATTGCGCTGGCGATGCAGGCAGTGCTCCGCTACATCGAGTGCGCGCGCGCCGCGGTGCGCCTTCAGCAGCAGTGCGATCAAGCGCTGCCCGGTGGCGTGGATGAGCGCGGGGCTGCCCTGGGTGTCGAGTGCCAGCAGCAGTTCTTCGTGAAAGCGCAGGGCATCCAGCGGGCCGCCGCTGTGCGAGGCCACGGCTTGCAGTGCGCTGGGCTCGTCGCCAGCCTGCAGCCGCTGCTGCAGATACAGCAGCAGGGCCTTGAGCTGGCGCTGGTGGTCCTGTTCGCGCAGGGCTTCGTCAGGGTCTTGCACCTTGCTTTGCAGGCCCAGCGCATGGCGGTGCAGGGTGCCAACGAAACCCAGCAGATGGGCAATGGCAATGACGAGATAGACGCACAGTGCCAGTAAGGGGATGAGCCCGAGCGTGCCCATCACCCTGGTCAGCAGCCAGCCACTTGCCAGCATGCCAGCGCAGGGGGCGAGATAGGCCAGACCCATCACGCTGATCACCTTCAGCCAACGCAGTGGGTTCAGCGCGCTCAACAAGTTTTCTTCGGTGGCGAGAATGAAGAGATAAGCCGGCAGCACCAGCGCTGCGCTGATCAGCAGCAGACGCAGCAGTGCGGGGTGCTCAGGGTGCAGGGCGGCAGCGCTCAGGATCACCATCGCGGGCAGGCTGAGCGGCTTCATCGCGCCGAACAGATTCAAAGCCTCGCCACCCATCGGGGGCGGCGTGGCATAGCCCTGCGTGGTGTGGTCGATCACTCGCAGCGTGTAGAACACGCCGAGCAGCAGGCTGATGCAGAGCAGCGGCAGGCCGGTATCGGGGATGCCCATCGGCAGCCGCGCGGTGCCCAGCGCAAAGCCGATGAAAGCGACCAGCATCACCAGCACTGGCAGGCTGTAGCCCGTCAGCGGGTAGCGCAGCAGCCAGGGCCAGTAGTCGGCAAGCCCCCGACTGCGGGCCATGCGGGCATCTGCCTCCGGGTGCTTCAGTTGCATGGCTTCGGCATGGTCAACACATCAAGGCCGATCATCGCGGCAGAAACACAAAAGGCTCAAGGGGGTTGCCCTTGAGCCTTTGCGTTGACACATTCAGCCTAAACCGAGGGATGACGCTCGATGGGCAGCAGGGTGTCGGCATCCACTGCGGTAGCGGCTTTGGTGGCGGCTTCCTTGTGGTGGTCGCGCGCCAGCAGCAGGTACATCGCCGGCACCACGAACAGGGTGAACAGCGTGCCGATGCTCACACCCCAGAAGATCACCAGCCCCATGTGGTTGCGGGCGATGGCACCAGCGCCTTCGGCGATCATCAAGGGCACCACGCCAAAGGCCATCGCGGCGGTGGTCATCAGGATGGGCCGCAGGCGGATCGCAGCCGATTCGCTGATGGCCTCGCGCTTGCTGCGCCCGGCCTCCTGCAACTCGTTGGCGAACTGCACGATGAGAATGCCGTGCTTGGCAATCAGCCCCACCAGCGTGACCAGACCCACCTGCGTGTAGACGTTGAGCGTGGCGTAGCCGAGGAAGAGGAACACCAGCGCGCCGAAGATGGCCATGGGCACCGACATGAGCACCACCAGCGGGTCACGGAAGCTCTCGAACTGCGCGGCGAGCGTGAGGTAGATGATGATGAGCGCGAACACCAGCGTGGCCATGAAGCCGCCGGACTCGGTGACGAACTGCCGCGACTCACCGGCGTAGTCGATGCTGTAACCGGCCGGCAGCACGTCTTTGGCGATGCCGCGCAAAGTCTCCAGCGCATCGCCCTGCGTGCCGCCGAACACCGCGCCGATGGTCGCGCTGTTCAACTGCTGGAAGCGGGTGATGGACTGCGGCACCGTTTTTGTTTCAAAGCTCACCACGGTAGAGGCGGGGATCATCTCGCCATTGGCGGCGCGCAGGTAGTAGCTGCCCAGCTGGTCGGCGTTGAGGCGGCTCTGCTGCTCCACCTGCGGGATCACGCGATAGCTCTTGCCCGCCATGCTGAAGTAGTTGACGTAACCACCACCCAGCATGGCGCTGAGCGAGCCGCCGACCTGGCTCATGGTGAGGCCGAGTGCCGCCACCTTGTCCTTGTCCACGTTCACCACGGTCTGCGGCTTGTCGATCTTGAGCCCGTTGTCGAGCACGTAGAAGCGGCCGGTGGCCTGAGCCTTTGCCACCACGGCCTCGGCCACCTGATACAGGTTGTCGAAGCTGTCGGTGGTCTGGATGACAAACTGCACCGGCAGACCCTGACCGCCGCCGGGCAGCGATGGCGGGTTGATCCAGAAGATGTTGGCGCCGGCGATGCTGTTGGCGCGGTTCTGTAAATCCATCTGGATTTCCTTCACGCCACGCTCACGCTCTTCGTAAGGCTTGAGCACCACACCGCCAAAGCCGATGTTGACGGCACCTGCGCCATCCACTTGGAAAGAATTGCCGAACTCCGGCAGCGCCTTCATGGTGTCGAACGACTGCTTGGAGTACGTGCCCATCTGCTGGCTGGTGGCGTTGGGCGGGCCGGTGAGCAGGTGGAACAGGAAGCCCTGATCTTCCTCGGGCGCCAGTTCCTTCTGAATGCCGAAGGGGCCGGGGGCCATCAGGAACAGCGCCAGCATGAGAATGATGAAACCACCGAAACCAATCACCAGCTTCCAGCTGTTGAGCAGGGCATCGAGCAGGCGGCGATAGCCGGCGCTGAAGCGCTCGAAGTTGTGGTCGATCTTCGCGACCAGCCCGTGGCCCTCCTGATGCGGCTTGAGGAAGGCCGCGCACATGGCAGGCGAGAGCGTGAGCGCCACCACTGCCGACACCGCCACCGCGCCGGCCAGCGTGAAGGCGAACTCACTGAACAGCACGCCCGTGAGCCCGCCCTGGAAGCCGATGGGCACATACACGGCGATGAGCACCACCGAGATGGCGATGACCGGCCCGGCCAGTTCGCGCGCGCCAACAAGCGCGGCCTCGAAGGGTGTCTTGCCCATCTTGATGTGGCGGTCGATGTTTTCCACCACGATGATCGCGTCATCCACCACCAGGCCAATGGCCAGTACCAGCGCCAGCAAGGTGAGCAGATTGATGGAGTAGCCCAGCCACAACATGATGAAAAATGCGCCGACCAGCGACAGCGGCATGGCGATGACGGGGATCAGCACCGAGCGCAGCGAGCCCATGAACAGGAAGATCACGATGGTGACGATCACCAGCGCTTCCAGCAGGGTTTTCTGCACTTCGCTGATCGAAGCGGCGATGTACTCGGTGGCGTCGTAGGTGATGGCGCCCGAGAGGCCGTCGGGCAGCGAGGCGGCGATTTCCGGGAAGACCTCGCGCACGCGCTGCACTACGGTGAGCACGTTGGCGTCCGGTGCGACCTTGATTTCAAGGAACACACCATCCTTGCCATCCGCACGGGTACGGGTGTCGTATTCGGTAGCGCCCAGGGTGACATTCGCCACTTCCTCCAGTCGCACCAGGGTGTCGCCGCTCTGCTTCACCACCAGTGCGCGGAACTCCGCCAGCGTGTGCAGATCGGTGCCGGCGGTGAGGTCCACGCTCACCATCTGGCCGCGCGTGGTGCCGAGTGCAGAGAGATAGTTGTTGGCCTGCAAGGCGCCATACACGTCATCGGCGGTGACCCCCACCGAGGCCATGCGCGCAGGGTCGAGCCAGGCACGCAGGGCGAACTCGCGTCCACCCAGAATGTTGGCCTGTTTCACACCCTGGATGGTCAGCAGGCGCGGCTGCACCACGCGGGTGAGGTAGTCCGTGACCTGGTTGGAGGCGAGCGTCTCGCTGTTGAACGAGATGTAGGCCGCACCCACCTGCTCGCCCACCTGTACCGAGAGCACCGGCTGCTGCGCCTGCGGCGGCAGGCGGTTGGTCACCGACTGCACCTTGGTGTTGATCTCGCTCAAGGCGCGGTTGCTGTCGTAGTTGAGCTTGAGCGTGGCGGTGACGGTCGACACGCCGTTGTAGCTCGATGAACTCAGGTAATCGATGCCCTGCGCCTGCGCCACGGCCTCTTCGATGGGCGCGGTGATGAAGCC
>CAMTXV010000120.1:0-1649 GCA_947085665.1 uncultured Sinobacteraceae bacterium
AGGGGTCAGAACAATGGCGTGCTGTCGCGCCAGGGACGGCAGCCATGAACGTCTTGATCATGGCCGGCGGTACGGGCGGCCACGTCTTCCCCGCACTCGCCGTCGCCGCCCGCCTGCGTGAACTCGGCCATCAGGTGACCTGGATGGGTGCGCCCAACAGCTTCGAGGCCACCAAGGTGCCAGAGGCTGGCTTCCCCATCGAGTTCGTACGCGTCAGCGGCCTGCGCGGCAAGGGTGTGCTCAAGCTGCTGACAGCACCGCTGGTGCTGCTGCGCGCATTGCGTGATGCCTTTTCGGTGCTCAACAAGGTGCAGCCGCAGGTGGTGCTGGGTATGGGCGGCTTTGCCGCAGGGCCAGGTGGTCTGGCGGCGCGCCTCAAGGGCACGCCGCTGGTCATCCACGAGCAGAACGCAGCGGCAGGCCTCACCAACCGCCTGCTGGCGCGCATCGCCACCGTGGTGTTGCAGGCTTTTCCCAATACCTTCCAGTGCAAAGCGCAGACGGTGGGCAACCCCGTGCGGACCGGCTTTGCCGAACTGCCGGCGCCTGCGCAGCGCATGGCGCACGAAGGTCCGGCCACCGCACTCGTCGTCGGCGGCTCGCAAGGTGCGAAGGCTCTCAATCAGATGGTGCCGGCCGCACTCGCGCTGATGCCCGCCGCACTGCGCCCGGTGCTGCGCCATCAGGCGGGTCGCACGCTCGCCGTGGCACAGGCGGCCTACGCGCAAGCCAGCGGTGTCGAAGCCCGTGTCGAAGCCTTCATCACGGACATGCCGGCGGCCTATGCGGCGGCCGATCTGGTGATCTGCCGCAGCGGCGCTTCCACCATCGCCGAGCTTTCCGCCGCCGGCAGCGCCAGCCTGCTGGTGCCCTTCCCGTTTGCGGTGGATGACCACCAGACCGCCAATGCGCGCTACTTGGCCGATGCCGGCGCGGCACGGCTGATTCAGGAGCGCGAGCTGACCCCGCAGCGCCTCGCCAGCGAGTTGCAGACGCTGCTGGCCGACCGCGCGGGCTTGCAACGGATGGCAGAAGCCGCACGCGCCAAGGCCTGGGTCAACGCGACAGAAGACATCGTGAACGTGCTGCTGAAATCCGCCATCCGCAATCCGCAGTCTGCAATCGCGGGAGGCCAGCCATGAGCCTCGCAAAGTCCCCCATGCGGCGGGTACGGCAGGTGCACTTTCTCGGCATCGGCGGCTCCGGCATGAGCGGCATCGCCGAGGTGCTGCTGAACCTCGGCTATGCCGTGAGCGGCACGGATCTCAAGGCCTCCGCTGCCACCCAGCGCCTGCAGGGCATGGGTGCGAAAGTGTTCTTCGGCCATGCCGCAGAAAATGCGGTGGGTGCGGATGTGATCGTGGTGTCCACAGCGGTCAAGGTGGGCAACCCCGAGCTCGAATACGCGCGCGAGCACCGCATCCCCGTGGTGCGTCGCGCCGAAATGCTGGCCGAGCTGATGCGCTTCCGCTACGGCATTGCCATTGCCGGCACGCATGGCAAGACCACCACGACCAGCCTCGTCGCCAGCGTGCTGGCCGAGGGGGGCTTAGACCCGACGTTTGTCGTGGGCGGCAAGGTGAAGGGTGCTGACGCCAACGCCAAGCTCGGTGCGGGCCAGTATCTGGTGGCCGAAGCGGACGAAAGTG
>CAMTXV010000121.1:0-3445 GCA_947085665.1 uncultured Sinobacteraceae bacterium
GCAGACCGGCTTCGGTGATCTGGCCTTCCGGCACCTTCAAGAGGTCAGCTGCCTTGATCTTGTAGTTGAACTGCTTGGCGAGCTGGTTGGGCGTGGGCATGTGTTCGTTGAACACTTCCATCGCTACCGGCACCAGGCCCGGATGCGCGACCCAGGTGCCGTCGTGGCCGTTCTTCACCTCGCGCAGCTTGTCGGCGCGCACCTTGGCGAACACCTCTTCGTTCTTCGCGGCGTCCTTGGTCGGGATGAAGGCCGCCATGCCGCCCATCGCAAACGCGCCGCGCTTGTGGGTGGTTTCGCAGAGCAGTTTCGAATAGCTGTCGAGGAAGTGTTTGTCCATGCCGACCTGCATACGGTCCGGCACCACCCAGTCGCCGTGGGCGTTGAGGGTCTTGATGCAGCTGAAGATGTAGTCCCAGCGGCCGCAGTTGAGAGCGACGATGTGGTTGCGCAGCTCGTAGAGGATCTCGTCCATCTCGAATGCCGCCCACAGCGTCTCGATCAGCACCGTGGCCTTGATGGTTTTCTGCGGCACCTTCAGGAGGTTCTGGGCATCGACGAAGATGCTGTTCCACAGGCGCGCTTCGAGATGCGACTGCATCTTCGGCAGGTAGAAATAAGGGCCGGTGCCTCGCTTGAGCAGCTCCTTCGCGTTGTGGAAGAAATACAGCGCGAAATCGACAATGCCGCCGGGTGCCGGCTTGCCATCGATGAGGATGTGCTTCTCTTCCAGATGCCAGCCGCGCGGACGCACGATGAGCGTGGCGATGTTCTTGTTGAGCTTGTATTCCTTGCCTTCGGGCGACTTGAAGCTGATCTTCTTGCGCACCGCGTCGTACATGCTCACCTGACCTTCCATCATCAGGCTCCACACCGGCGAGGCCGAGTCTTCAAAGTCGGCCATGAAGCACTTGGCGCCGCTGTTGAGCGCATTGATGACCATCTTGCGCTCCACCGGGCCGGTGATCTCGACGCGGCGGTCGAGCAGGTCGGCAGGGATGCCCGCGATCTTCCACTTGCCGTCGCGGATCTTCTTGGTCTCTTTCAGAAAGCCCGGCTTCTTGCCGGCATCGATCAGCTTCTGGCGTTCGACGCGCAGAGCCAGCAGCTTCTCGCGCGTGGGCGCGTGCTTGCGCACAAGGGTGGCGACGAACTTGAGCGCCTCCGGGGTGAGGATTTTCTTGGTGGCGGCCGTGGGGGCCCCGACGATCTCAACGCCTTTGACTGCGCTCATTGCTTGCGAACTCCTGCTGCTCGTGGATGAGTAAATCCGGACGCCGTTGCGGCCGGGCGCGAATTATAGCTAGGCCATTGTTTTGCTTGCCGCCGCGCGCGGCAGCGACGACGATGCGCGCACAACAACGAAAGGAGGAAACCATGGAACCGAGTCAGGCCATCACGGTGCTGCTGCCACTTGCCCTGTTCATCATCATGTCCAGTCTGGGGCTTGCGCTGACGTTGGGAGACTTCAAGCGTGTCGCGCTCTACCCCAAGGGAGCGACGATTGGCCTGGTCAATCTCATTCTGCTGTCGCCCCTGTTGGGCTTTCTCATCGCCAAGCTCTTCGGCCTCACGGCGGGTCTTGCAGTTGGCATGGTGCTGCTGGGCGCCTCGCCAGGCGGCACCACCGCCAACATGATGACCCACCTCGCCAAGGGAGATACCGCCTTGTCGGTGACCATGACTGCACTTTCCAGTCTGGCGGCCGTCATCACCACGCCCCTTTTTCTGGGACTGGCCAGTGCACACTTTGCCGCTGCCGATGTGGCCCTGCAGCTGGATATGGGCCCCATTGTGGTGAAGGTGCTGCTCATCACCCTCTTGCCGCTCTCCGTTGGCATGGCGGTTCGTGCACTCGCGCCTGCCTTCGCACTCCGCATCGAGCCCACGGCGAAGAAAATCGCCACCGGCTTCTTCGCGCTGGTGGTAGTCGCGGTGCTGGTGGCTGAGTACAAGGCCATCGGCAGCAACTTTGCGGTGGTCGGCCCGGCGGTGATCACCCTGAATGTTCTGGCGATGACCCTCAGCTACCAGATCGCCAAGGCAGCAAAGCTCGACAGCAAGCAGTCCACGGCCATTGCCATTGAGCTAGGCGTGCACAACACCACGCTGGCGATGGCAGTGGGCGCGATGGTGGCACCTGCACTGGTCGTTCCGGCAGCGGTCTATGGCGTCTTCATGTTCATTACGGCCGGTGTGTTCGCGAAGATCATGCACAAGCGCAACAGCTGAGCGAACCAGCACAAAAAAGCCCCGCAATGCGGGGCTTTTTTATGAACTATCAGGCCTATTTGTGGATGGCCTTGTCGGCCACCACGATGCCGTCGGCATCGGCATACAGCCAGGCGCCAGGCTTGAAGGTGACACCGGCAAAGTTCAGCACCTTGTCAGCCACCGCCGAGTGCAGGCCCTTTTCCGACTTTCGCGGATGCGCGCCCAGGGCCTTGATGCCCACGGCCTGCCCCGCCAGCTCCTCGCTGTCGCGCACATAGCCGTAGACGACCAAGCCCGCCCAGTCGTTCTTCACCGCCAGCTCACCCAGTTGCCCGCCCACCAGCGCGCAGCGGGTGGAGCCGCCGCCATCAACCACCAGCACCCGACCCTGCCCCGGCGTTTCCAGCAGGGCGCGCACCTGCGCGTTGTCCTCGAACACCTTCAGGGTCTTGATGGGCCCGTGAAAGGCCAGCTCACCGCCGAAGTCATTGAAGATGGGCTCGGCGACCTGGGCATGGGGATGGGCGTCGGAGAGGTCGGTGGTGGCAGTGCTCATGGATTTTTGGTCTTAACGAAAGATGGAGTGTTTGCGGGCGAGCAGCGGCATGGCCACTGCCCACAGCATGAAACCGATGAAGGCGAGCATCGTCCAGAACGGGATGCTCTGGCCGAACAGCGTCCAGTCGATCTTGGCGCAATTGCCGTCGCCCTTGAGAATGGTGGTGACCACCTCGCGCAGGGGCAGCATGTCCATCAGGTAGTCCAGCGTCGGGCCGCAGGCGGGGCGCTCGTTCTCGGGCAGGCCCTGCAGCCACACATGGCGCGCGGCAATCAGCGCACCGATGCTGGCGGCCAGATCGGCCAGGCCTGCATACACCCAGCGCCCATTGCCCTTGGGGTTGTGGATGGCGGCCACCAGAAACACCAGGCCGGCTGCCAGCATCGCCACGCGCTGGAAGATGCACATCGGGCAGGGTTCGAGCCCCAGATGCTTCTGGAAATAAAAGATGGCCGTGAGCAGGCCAATGGCACAGCCGGCGGCGCCGAGCAGCGCCATTGCGCGGTAGTTGAGCAGAAGGTTCATGGTGGGAGCGAGTTGAGAATCAGGCGGTGACAACCGGAATGCCGGCGATGCGGCTCTTCCACTCCTTGGGGCCGGTCTCGTGCACGGAAGTTCCCAGCGCGTCCACCGCCACGGTCACCGGCATGTCCACCACGTCAAACTCATAGA
>CAMTXV010000122.1:0-5991 GCA_947085665.1 uncultured Sinobacteraceae bacterium
CGCCGGCTTTGCGGTGCGGCCCTTCGGGGCGCTGTTCTTCGGCCGCATGGGCGATTTGCTGGGCCGCAAGCAAACCTTCCTCATCACCATTCTGCTCATGGGCCTGTCGACCTTCCTCGTCGGCATTCTGCCCAGCTATGCCTCCATCGGTGTGGCTGCACCCATCATCCTCATCGTGCTGCGTCTGTTGCAGGGTTTGGCACTGGGTGGTGAGTACGGCGGTGCCGCCACCTACGTTGCCGAATACGCCGACCCCAAAAAGCGCGGTCTGGCGACGAGCTGGATTCAAACCACGGCGACCATGGGCCTGTTCCTGTCGCTGCTGGTGATCCTGGCCTGCCGCCTGCTGCTGGGCAACGAGGCCTTCGAGGCCTGGGGCTGGCGCATTCCCTTCCTGCTGTCGTCGGTGCTGCTGGGCATCTCGGTGTACATCCGCCTGCAGCTCGATGAATCGCCGATGTTCAAGCAGATGAAAGAGCACGGCAAAGGCAGCAAGGCGCCGCTCACCGATGCCTTCGGCAAGTGGAAGAACCTCAAGATCGTGATCCTGGCGCTGTTCGGCGCCACGGCCGGCCAGGCGGTGGTCTGGTACACGGGCCAGTTCTATGCGCTCTACTTTTTGACCCAGAGCGTGAAGGTGGACCCCACCACGGCGAATCTGCTGATTGCAGCCGCGCTGCTGGTCGGCACACCGTTCTTCATCCTCTTCGGCTGGCTGTCAGACAAGATCGGTCGCAAGCCCATCATCATGGCCGGCTGCCTCATTGCCGCTCTCACCTACTTCCCCATCTTCAAGGCCATCACCCACTACGCCAATCCGGCGCTGGAAACGGCCGCGAAGACTTCACCCGTCACGGTGGTTGCAGACCCTGCCGAGTGCAGCTTCCAGTTCGATCCGGTTGGCAAGCAGGTGTTCAATTCGAGCTGCGACGTGGCGAAGAGCTTTCTCGCCAAGGCCGGCATTCCCTACAACAACGTGGCCGCACCCGCAGGCTCGGTGGCCACGGTGAACATTGGTGAGGCGAGCTATGCCAGCTTCAACGGCGCGGTGCTCGACAAGGCCGCATTCAAGGAGCAGCAGGCCGCCTTCGCCAAGACCACGGGCGATGCGCTGACCACCGCCGGTTACCCGAAGAAGGCGGACCCTGCGCAGATCAATAAGCCCATGCTGGTGGTGCTGCTGACCATCCTCGTCATCTACGTGACGATGGTCTATGGCCCCATTGCCGCCTGGCTGGTGGAACTCTTTCCCACCAAGATCCGCTACACCTCCATGAGCCTGCCGTACCACATCGGCAACGGCTGGTTCGGCGGCTTCGTGCCAACCATTGCCTTTGCACTGGTGAGCCTGCAGGGCGACATCTATTACGGCCTGTGGTACCCCATCGTCATCGCGCTGATGACCCTGGTGATCGGCACGCTGTTTCTGCCCGAGACCAAGGGCAAGTCGCTGCACGACGAGTAAGCAGTGCGAGCAAAAAAGCCCCGGCAAATACCGGGGCTTTTTTGTTGCCGACTGGAGAACTCTAGGGTGTGAGTAGCGGTGTGCTGTTGAGATAAATCGTGTCGTGGCTCAAATCAATCTCGCCAGCCCACTCCACCGCACCAGCCACCACGCGCGCGGTGCGAAACACGGCTTCATCCTGCAGCGCTTTGAAGACCCCACGATCGAGATAGGGGCGCGCGTCGAATAGCCGCTTCTGACCGTCCGTGAACTGCACTTCAAGGCAGTAGTCAGGTCGCGCTTTGAGCTGTAGCACTCTCGGGTTCATGGGGCGGCTCTCAACGCAGAGGGTCAATCTTGAAGATCGCTTCGCCATTCAGCGCCAGCTGCCAATCGGCCATCAGCTCTTCATTGCGCAGCTCCAGCCATGCCTGAACCAGTTTGGTCTGTCTCGCCGGCAGGCTGCCGCTCAGCAAGGCTCCATCGGCCAGCGCGAACACCGCCGCGTGTTCGGCGTACTCCACATGCACGTGCGGTAATGCATGTTGCTGGTTATCAAAAAAATACATGCGCACGATGATGCCGTAGAACATCGAGACGATTGGCATGGCGGTGCTCCGACGATAGGCTGCTGAGAATTATAGGAAGCCATCCAGAAATCGACCTGTCGCTGCCTCAATTCGACATTGGTCTGATTCCGACGCGCAGGCAATTGCAGCACAATGGCAGACGACTTGATCGCCCCTGAGAGGAGAACTCATGAGTGCTGCCGATAAAGGTATTTCATCTGTGCTGGCCGAAACCCGAGTGTTCCCTCCCTCGGCCGACTTCGTCGCGAAAGCCAGCCTCAACGAGCAGAAGCTCGCCGCACTGCATGCCGCAGCGGAGCAAGACTACGTGGGCTTCTGGGGTGATCTCGCCAAGAAGGAACTGGCTTGGCAGACGCCCTTTCGCACCGTGCTCGACGACTCGGCGGCCCCCAACTACCGCTGGTTCGTGGACGGCAAGACCAACGCCTCGGTGAACTGTCTTGATCGTCACCTCGGCACCAAGGGCGAGAAGATCGCCATTCGCTTCGAGGCCGACAAGGGCGGCTCGCGCACCTTCACCTATCGGCAGCTGCACACGGCCGTGTGCAAGCTGGCCAACGGCTTGAAGTCGCTGGGTGTAGCGAAGGGCGACCGCGTGATTGTGTACCTGCCGCATACGCCGGAGGCGGTGATGGCCCTGCAGGCCTGTGCACGCATTGGCGCCACGCATTCGGTGGTGTTCGGCGGCTTTTCAGCGGCATCACTCAAGGACCGCATCGAGGATGCCGGCGCCAAGTGGGTGATTACCGCCGATGGCAACAGCCGTGGCGGCAATCTGATTGATCTGAAGAAGACCGTCGATGAAGCACTGGTCAGCGGCGGCAAGAACATTGAAAAGGTGGTGGTGCTGCAACACGGCCATAACCCGGTGCAGATGACCGCAGGCCGCGATGTGTGGTGGCACGAGCTGGTGGCTGAGCAAAGCGAGCGCTGCGAGCCGGAGTGGGTGGAAGCCGAGCATCCGCTGTTTCTGCTCTACACCTCGGGCTCCACCGGCAAGCCCAAGGGCATCCAGCACTCCACCGGCGGGTACCTCTTGGGCGCGCATCTCACGTCGCAGTGGGTGTTCGATTTCAAGGAAGACGATGTCTTCTGGTGTACCGCAGACGTGGGCTGGGTCACCGGCCACAGTTACGTCTGCTACGGGCCGCTCAGCAATGGTGCGACGGTGATGATGTTCGAGGGCGTGCCCACCTACCCCGATGCCGGCCGCTTCTGGAAGATCTGCCAGGACCACGGCGTGACCATCTTCTACACCGCGCCCACCGCCATTCGCGCGTTGATGAAGCTGGGCGATGACTGGCCGAAGCAGTACGACCTCTCGAAGTTGCGCCTCTTGGGCAGCGTCGGCGAGCCGATCAACCCCGAGGCCTGGATGTGGTACCACCGCACCATCGGCCGCGAGAAACTGCCCATTGTCGATACCTGGTGGCAGACCGAAACAGGTGCCGCGATGATCTCGCCCGTGCCGGGTGCCGTGCCCACCAAGCCCGGCAGCTGCACCAAGCCGCTGCCGGGCATTTTCTGCGAGATCGTCAACGAAGCCGGGGAACCCGAGCAGGGCAAGGAAGCCGGCGGCTATCTGGTGATCACCAAGCCCTGGCCGCACATGCTGCGCACCATCTGGGGCGATAACGCGCGCTACCAGAAGGCCTACTTCGGGCAGTTTCCGATGCGCGCCGATGGCAGTTACCTGTACGTGGCGGGCGACGGCGCGCACCGCGATGCCGATGGCTATTACTGGATCATGGGTCGCGTCGACGACGTGCTGAACGTGAGCGACCACCGCCTGGGCACCATGGAAGTGGAAAGCGCCTTGGTGAGCCACCCGCGCGTGGCCGAAGCCGCCGTGGTGGGTCGCCCGCATGAGGTGAAGGGCGAAGCGGTGTGCGCCTTCGTCATCTGCAAGGGCACGCGGCCGGAGGGCGATGAGGCCGCCGCACTCATCAAGGAACTGCGCGAGCACGTGGCGAAGGAGATTGGCGCCATTGCCAAGCCCGACGACATCCGTCTGGCCGATGGCCTGCCCAAGACCCGCAGCGGCAAGATCATGCGGCGGCTCTTGCGCTCGATTGCCAAGGGCGAGGACATCACCCAGGACATCTCCACGCTGGAGAACCCGGCCATCGTCGCCCAGCTGGCTGGCAGGGGCTGAGTCGCTTCAGCGCATGGAGTTGTCGGCGGCCTGCCATCACGCAGGCCGCTGCCACTTGAAGCGTCGCAGGGCCTCAGGACTACACTCGCCACGCCAGCATCTGCGGCGAGTGAGAGATCCAGCAGCATGACCCCCAGCGATTCCGACGAACTGGCCGATGAACTGCTGTTTGCCGCAGAGGAAGAATCCCAGGGCAGCAGCCTGCCGCCGTGGATTGTGCTGGTGGTGGACGATGAGCCCGATGTGCATGCGGTGACCCGCCTGGCACTCGAAAAGGCGCAATTCGCCGGGCGCGGCGTGCGGCTCGTCAACGCCAGCTCGGCAGCCGAAGGCCGCGCTTTGCTGGCCAAGCACCCGGACGCCGCCTTGATGCTGCTCGACGTGGTGATGGAGAGTGATGTGGCCGGCTTGGATCTCGTGCGCCATGTGCGCGAGACCCTCGGCAACCGCGATGTGCGCATTGTGCTGCGTACCGGGCAGCCCGGAGTGGCGCCTGCGCGTACCGTGGTGGAGCACTACGAAATCGACGACTACCGCACCAAGACCGAACTGACCAGCGAGCGCTTGTATGTGAGCGTGGCCGCAGCTTTGCGCGCCTTTGCACTGCTGGATGCGCGCCGCCAGCGCGAGCGGGAGCTCTTGGCCTTGAACGAAGAGCTGGAGCGCTTCGCCTACATCGCCTCGCACGACTTGCAAACGCCGCTGCGCGCCATTGTGGGTTTCGCCCAGCTGCTGCACCGCCGCAACGCCGAGCAGCTCGACGACGACGGCCGCCTGCTGCTGTCTGAGGTGATCGCCGGTGGCACCACACTGGCCACACTCATTCGCAATCTGCTGGAGTTCAGCGAGCTGGGACGCGCGCAGCGCCAGCCGGGGCCGGTATCACTCGATGCCCTCATGCAGAAAGTGCGCGCACGACTGGCCGCACCGCTGGCCGCACGCTATGCGGCATTGATGGTGGACACACTGCCCGTGGTGGAAGGTGATGCGGTGATGCTCGAACAGGCGCTGGTGAACCTGGTGGACAACGCGCTGAAGTTTCAGCCCGGTGCCACGCCCACCGTGCAGGTCCGCGCCGAGGCGGCCAATGGCTTTGTGGAGATCGAGGTGATCGACCGCGGTATTGGCATTGCGCCCAGCCACCTGCCGCAGGTGCTGGAAGGCTTCCGCCGCTTGCATAAGGCCGAGGATTATCCAGGCACCGGCTTGGGACTGGCGCTGTGCAGGAAGGTGGCACGCCTGCATGGTGGCGAGCTGCTCGCGCGCTCGGCACCGGGCAGCGGTTCAACCTTCATTCTTCGCTTGCCGTTGATGCGGGCCAGCGCAACGTAAAACAGCTGCCCTCACCCGGCGCGCTGGTCACGGCAATCGTGCCGCCAAAGGTCTGGGTGACCAGGTTGTAGACGATGTGCAGGCCCAGGCCGCTGCCACCCGCGCCGCGGCGGGTGGTGAAGAAGGGGTCGAAGATGCGTGGCAACACGTCTGCTGCCATGCCGCTGCCATCGTCCTGCACCACCAGCTGCACCATCTCGCCCTCGCGGCTCGCGGTCACCCGTACCAGGCCGGGCTGGCCCTCAGGAAAGGCATGCTCCAGCGCATTGAGCACCAGGTTGCTGACCAGCTGTGAGAGCGCGCCGGCGGCCAGATGCAGCGAGATGCCCGGTGGGCAGAGCAGCTCCACCCGCTGGGCCGTGGCCTTGATGCGCGGCTGCAGGCTATTGATGGTTTCGTGCAGATACACATCGAGATCAATCGTGCGCAGCTCGCGGCTGGTCTGGTCCACCGCCACCTGCTTGAAGCTC
>CAMTXV010000123.1:0-12917 GCA_947085665.1 uncultured Sinobacteraceae bacterium
ATGCCTACCAGCAGGCGCTCACGCTGCCGCAGCTCACCGAGCCCCTGAGCGATGGCGGCTGGCAGGCGGGCTTCTGGACCCAAACCCTGCTCGCGGCCATCGCCATCGTCTGCCTGCCGCGGCAGTTCCATGTGGCGGTGGTGGAATCCACCTCGCCGCGCGACCTCAAGCGCGCACGCTGGGTGTTTCCGCTCTACATCGTGCTCATCAGCATCTTCGTGGTGCCAGTGGCCGCAGCCGGCTTGCTGCGCCTGCCCACGGGCACCTCGGCGGATACCTTCGTGCTGGCCCTGCCGCTGGCCGATGGTCATCACCTGCTCTCGCTTGCGGCGTATCTGGGGGGCTTCTCGGCCGCCACCAGCATGGTCATCGTCGAAACCATCGCGCTCAGCACCATGCTGAGCAATGAAGTGGTGATGCCGCTGCTGCTGCGCTCACGCCGCTTGGGCCTCGCCGCGCAGGGCGATTTGAGCGGCCTGCTCAAGCGCATTCGCCGCATGGCCATCGTGCTGCTGCTGGGAGTGGCCTGGCTGTACTACCGACTATTCACCGGGCCGGGCACGCTCTCGGCCATTGGTCTGCTCTCGTTTGTGGCGGTGGCGCAATTCGCACCTGCCGTGGTGGGCGGCATGGTGTGGCGCGGCGGCAGCTATCGCGGTGCGCTGTGGGGCCTGGCCTGTGGGTTTGCGGTGTGGGCCTACACCCTGCTGCTGCCGGCCATCTTCGGGCCGGATGCCAGCGGTGCCAGCTGGCTCGCCCCAGGGCCGCTGGGCATCACGGCCCTTGCGCCGCACGCGCTGTTTGGCGTGACCGGACTCGACACCATTACCCACGGCGCACTGTGGAGCTTGCTCATCAACACGCTGGTGTATGTCGTGGTGTCCTGGGTGGCGCAGCCGCGCCTCGCCGAGCGCCTGCAGGCCGTGCAGTTTCTGGGGGTGGATGGCGTCAGCAGCCCCGTGCTGCCCACGCCGCCGGCCACCACGCCAGCGGCTGCCGGCGATCTGCTGGCGCTGCTGGAGCGCTTCCTGGGGCCTGAGCGCGCGCAGGCGCAGGTGCGCGATTTCAACGCCCAGCGCGGCAAGCCCGTGCCCAGTGCCAACGAGCGTGCCGACCGCGAGTTGCTGCGCTTCACCGAGCATCTGCTGGCCGGTGCGCTGGGGGCATCGAGCGCCCGCCTGCTGCTGGCCAGCACGCTGCGCGGCCGCGACATGCAGCCCGAGGATGTCATTCGCCTGCTCGATGAAACCAGTCACGCCATCGTGTTCTCGCAGGAGCGTCTGCGGGCCACGCTGGAGCATCTCTCGCAGGGCGTGAGCGTGGTCGACAAGGACCTGCGCCTGGTGGCCTGGAACCGTCGCTATCTGGAACTGTTTCGCTACCCGCCCGAACTGGTGCACATCGGCCAGCCCATCGAGAGTCTGTTCCGCCACAACGCACAGCGCGGCCTGCTGGGCATTGGCGACATTGAATTGCTGGTGGCCCGCCGCATGGAGCACCTGCAGCGCGGCACGCCCTATGTGCATGAGCGGCAGTTGCCGGATGGCACGGTCATCGAGATTCGTGGCACGCCCACGCCGGGTGGCGGCTTTGTCACCAGCTATTCCGATGTGACCGCTTACACCCAGGCCACGCGCGCCCTGCAAGAGGCCAACGACACCCTTGAAGCCCGAGTGGCCGAGCGCACCGCCGAACTCGCCGTGGCCAAGGCGGAGGCCGAGCGCGCCAACGAGGCCAAGACGCGCTTCCTCGCCGCCGCCAGCCACGACCTCGTGCAGCCGCTGCATGCCGCGAGGCTCTTCCTCGCTGCGGCCGATCGCGACTCGCTCACCACCGAAACCGGCGTGGTGTTCGAGCGCATTGGCGATTCGCTCTCCGCCGCCGAGCAGTTGCTGAGCGGCCTGCTCGACATCAGCAAGCTCGATGCCGGTGCGCTGCCCGTGCACCGCGAAACCTTTGCTGCTGACACCCTGCTGGCACCACTCGCCCGCGAGTTCGCAGCACTGGCCGCGCTGCGCGGCATTGCCTTTCGCACCCGCAGCAGCCGCGCCCTGCTGCACAGCGACCCCACGCTGCTGCGCCGCGTGCTGCAAAACTTCTTGGGCAACGCCCTGCGCTATACGCGGCAGGGCCGGGTGCTGCTCGGCACACGTCGCGTAGGCGCGAGCCTGCGCATCGAGGTGTGGGACACCGGCCCCGGCATCGCACCCGAGCAGCAGCGCGTCATCTTCGAAGAGTTCCGCCGCCTGCAGGCGCAAGATGCCGTGGGCGAGCGCGGCCTGGGCCTGGGCCTTGCCATCAGCGAGCGCATTGCCAAGCTGCTGGGCCATGCGCTGACGCTCAAGAGCGTACCCGGCAAGGGCTCGATGTTTGCGCTCACCGTACCGCTGGGTGCGCTGCGCGATTTGCCCGCACCCCCCGCACCCGAGAGCGAACGCAGCGAAGGCCGCAACGGCGAGCCCCGCGCCCGCGTGCTGGTGCTCGATAACGAACCGCTGGCGCTGGGCGCACTCACCGCGCTGCTGCAACGCTGGGGTCACACCGTGCTCGCCGCCACCAACGCCCGCGAGGCACTGGCGCTGTGTGAAGGTGCCGCAGCGCCCGACCTGCTGCTGGTGGACTACCACCTGGACGATGGCGAAAGCGGCATCGACGCCGCCAAGGCCCTGCGCGCCCGCTGGCCTCAGGAAGTGCCCTGCGCCGTGATCACCGCCGACCCCACCCGCGCCGCGCGCGATGCCGCCGCCGCCGAGGGCTTTGCGCTGTTGCAGAAGCCGCTGAAGCCAGCGGCTTTGAGAGCGCTGATGCAGCGGCTGTTAGTGGGGTCGGGCGTTGCGCTTCTTGCGAGCATTCATACTGAAACGCTAGTCCGCAGTTGTCTTCACATCAGCCTTCACCTCATCCCCGCCATGCCCCACACCATCGCCAATACCTTCAGCGCCATCGGCACTCCCGGCACCCCCTGGGGCGCTGCTGAAAAGGCAACGTGGCGCACCCGCCAAAGTGTGAAGCGCCGTTATGGCGATGAGGTGCTGCCGCGTATCCACGCACTGGCTTCGCGTTTAGAAGTGCTGGAGTACGGCCGCCTCACTGAGAACCCCGCGCGTTACCCGCTACTGGCGCTGAAGAGCCGCGATTGGCGCGAAGACCTGCCCGTGGTGTTGGTGACGGGTGGCGTGCATGGCTACGAAACCAGCGGCGTGCATGGCGCGTTGTATTTCCTTGAAACGGAAGCCCGCGCCTACGAGGGGCGCGTGAATTTTCTGGTGGCGCCCTGCGTGAGCCCCTGGGCGTACGAAACCATCCAGCGCTGGAACCCACAGGCGGTGGACCCCAACCGCTCCTTTGGCAACCGCGCCGCGCCGGAGTCCGCCGCACTGCTTGACCTCATTGCCCCCTACCGCACGCAGGTGAAGCTGCATGTGGACCTGCACGAAACCACCGACACCGACGAGAGCGAGTTCCGCCCCGCGCTCGCCGCCCGCGATGGCAAGCCCTTTGAGCCCGGCACCATCCCCGATGGCTTCTATCTGGTGGACGACGCCGCCAGCCCACAGACGGCATTCCAGAACGCCATCATCGCGGCCGTCTCACAAGTCACCCACATCGCCCCCGCCGATGCCGCAGGCCAGCTCATTGGCGCACCCTTGGTGGCACCCGGCGTGATCGAATATCCCTTCCGCCAGCTGGGCCTGTGCGCGGGCATGACCGACGCCCAGTTCAAAACCACCACCGAGGTCTACCCCGATAGCCCGCGCACTTCACCCGAGGAGTGCCTGCGCGCGCAGAGTGTGGCGGTGCGGGCGGCGGTGGATTGGTTGTTGGGGTAGTGATTGGGATGGGGCTGCTGACAGCCCAAAGCAGTCATTCGGACACTCCTCAGAATTACAGATGATCGTGATGCGTCTCCTGAAGAAGACCAAGACTGTGCGCGCTCAGCTACTCGCCGTAGAACTTCACTTCTACCCAATCTCTCCCCAACGCCTTTGGCAACGCACTGGGATCTTTCACATGGCCGATTCGCGTATATGAATACGACGACTTGAACGTTGAATAGAACACGACCAGCGTTTTTGAGCCATACAGCATCAGGTCGCCATTGCGGATGGTTTCGGGTCGGCTTGTGTTGTTTGGCAGTGCGTTGTGCAGCTCAGCGTGCTTCTCATTGCCATTGAGCTCTGCCATCTTCAAGGTTAGCGGCATCCGAGTTGCAAACGCCTGCGCAGCCTTGTTATCGGCCAAGGTGATGGCGAAGCGACGTTCGCCGACGATCATCCACATGTTTGATTGCTCCGGTGATCTGTTTTCTATGATCACGTCTTGCTTGGGAACAGCGGGCGTCGAGGGCTGCGCAGCTTCGGAGCCGACGACACGCACTACGCCCATCACAAAAATCCATCCTCGCCAAAACTGTGGTGCGCGCTTTCGACAATCTGTAATCGCTTTCATGGTTTTTTCCAGCGCGCGGTGAGAAAGGTGAGGAACGCCGCTAGTAGTAGCAGCGCAGCGCTCGCGGCGAACGTGCTCTGGTAGCCGCTATGGTCGAACAACCAGCCACCAACAGTTGAGCCACTGGCGATGGCGAACTGGATCACCGATACCATCAGCCCGCCGCCTGCTTCGGCGTTCTTGGGCATGGCTTGGGCGACCCAGCTCCACCAACCCACCGGGGCCGCTGTGGCCAGCAACCCCCACAGGCCCAGCAGCAGCGCAACCGTCGCAAGCGCAGTGCCGAACGGGATCAAGACCAAGGCAATGGCGGCCATCAACAGGGGGATGGCGATGAGGGTTCGATAGAGCCCTTGCTTCACCACCAAGCCGACGAGCGCCGCGCCAATCAGGCCTGCGACGCCGATCAGTAGCAGAACAAGCGGCAGTTCAGAAACCTTGACGCGCACCACGACCTCAAGAAACGGCCGCAGATAGGTAAACAGTGCGAACTGGCCCATGAAGAAGGCGCCACAGGCAGCCATGCCCAGTGCGATGCGACGGTTGCGCAGCAAGGTGAAGAAATTGGCAGGGGCTGGCGCCCGCGGTTCGGATTTTAGGGCGGGCAGGCTTGTCCACTGCCAAATCAAAGCCGCCATTGCGACAGGAACCAGGCAGAAGAATGCGCCGCGCCAACCGACGACCGCGCCTAGATAGCTCCCCAGCGGTGCGGCGATGACGGTGGCGAGTGCATTGCCACCGTTGAAAATGGCGAGTGCGCGAGGCACCTGCGCCGCCGGCACCAGACGCATAGCCGTCGCAGCCGAGAGTGACCAAAACCCGCCCACCACTACGCCGATGAGCGCGCGGCCGATCAGGTAAACCCAGTAGTTCGGGCTCAGAGCGACCACGGCACTAGAGACGGCCATCAACGCCGTCAGCAGCAAGAGCAGCGTCTTGCGATTGATGGCCCCGGCCACTGTTGCGATGGAAAGACTCGCCAGCACTGCGAAGGCTCCAGAGATGGCAATGCCCTGGCCCGCCGCGCCCTCGCTGACACCAAGATCGACGGCAATAGGTGTGAGCAGGCTGACCGGCATGAACTCAGAAGCAATCAGAGCAAACACACAGAGCGCCATGGCAAAGACGCCGCTCCAGTTGGCCGATTCCTCATCAACGACCGGCTGACTGGAATCCGCGCGTACGCCCGCCGCGCTACTCATGTCTGTTGATCTCTGTTGCAGTTGACGCTTTAAGCGACTCGCAGACTTGCCTTGAAAAAGCTCGTCATCTTGTCGAAGGGAATCAGGTCCGTGCGGTCATACAGATCCGTGTGGTTGGCGCCCGAAATAATCATCAGCTCCTTCGGCTGCACGGCAGCTGCGTAGGCGGTTTCGGCGAAATAGCGCGAGTGGGCCTTTTCACCATGAATGAACAGGATCGGGCGCGGCGAGATTTCCTTGATGTAGGTCAACAGCGGCATATTCATGAACGACAGCGGGGTGGACTGTGTCCACGAACCATTGGAGTTAACGGCACGCGGATGGAAGCCGCGCGGCGTCTTGTAGTAGTCGTGGTAGTCGACCAGGAACTGTGCCTCACCGCCCTTGAGTTCATTCATCGCTGGGCCGTAGGCCGGTGCGCCCTTCTCCGCATCCAGCCAACGCTGCCGACCTAGTTGTTCTAGGGCTTGTGTGCGCTGTTCGAGAGTGACGCTGTCGTTGTAGCCCTTGGACATGACGCGGGTCATGTCATACATGGTGCTGGCAACGACCGCTTTGACGCGCTTGTCGACGGCGACGGCATTCAGCGCCATGCCACCCCAGCCGCAAATCCCGACGATGCCGATGCGCTCACGGTCGATATTGGCTTGCAGGCCGAGAAAATCGACAGCCGCACTGAAGTCTTCGGTGTTGATGTCTGGCGAGGCCACATTGCGCGGCTCACCGCCGCTTTCACCGGTGTAAGACGGATCAAAAGCGAGCGTCACAAAGCCGCGTTCCGCCAAGGTTTGCGCATACAGGCCGGACGATTGTTCCTTCACCGCGCCGAATGGACCACCAACGGCAATCGCGGCCAGCTTGCCGCTGGAAGTCTTGGGTTGGTAGAGGTCGGCCGCCAGGGTGATGCCGTAGCGGTTCTTGAACGTCACCTTGCGATGATCGACCTTGGCGCTCTTGGGGAAAACCTTGTCCCACGCTTTCGTTGCTTGCATGGCTTTGGCTCCGTTTTCGGAAGGATTGAATTGCGCGAAGACCGGGGCTGCGCTGAGGAGCGCACTCAAGCTGGCGATCTTCAGTATGTTGCGGCGACCTGAGTCGAAGACGTCCTGACTGACGGCTGTGTGAGTGCTCATGATGGATTCCTTGATGTGGGCTGCATGGAGGCGGTGAGATCGACGGCTATCTTCCGCCCGCATGATCTCGCTTACTAGATACGCAATCTGTCTAAACTTTATTAGTTCTACTTATTAATAGAGCGTGCCAAACTGCCTTCATGGCAAGACGCAATCTCAATGATCTGGTGGGCTTCGTGACCGTCGCGCGTGAGGGCAGCTTCACCCGTGCGGCGGCCATCCTGGGCGTCTCGCAATCGGCGTTGAGCCAGGCCATCAGGGCCTTGGAAGAGCGGCTGCAAATCCGTCTGCTGACGCGCACCACCCGTAGTGTGTCGGCAACACCTGCCGGCGAGCGCCTGCTGCAAGCTATCGGCAATCGCTTCGATGAGATCGAGTCGGAGCTGGACGCTCTCACGGCGCTGCGCGACAAGCCTGCGGGTTCGATCCGGCTCACTTCCGGCGAGCATGTACTGCGCACCATCCTGCTGCCCAAGCTGATGCCGCTGATGCAGCGATACCCCGACATCAACATCGAGTTCGATGTGAGCTATGGGTTTCGGGACATCGTCGCCGACCGCTTCGACGCCGGGGTTCGCCTGGGCGAGAGCATCGACAAGGACATGATCGCGTTGCCGATCAGCCCGATGCTGCGCATGGCGGCGGTGGCATCGCCTGCCTACTTTCGTGCCCACCCACCGCCAAAGCACCCGCAGGATTTAACGCAGCATCGTTGTATTAACATCCGCTTTCCGACCCAGGGTGGCCTCTACGTTTGGGAGTTTGAAAAGCGCGGTCGGCAGGTGAATGTGCGGGTTGAGGGTCAGGCGACGTTTAACAATTCACCCCCGATCGTGCTCGCCGCCCTCGATGGCCTGGGCGTGGCATATCTACCCGAAGAAGAGTTCGCGCCACACATAGAAGACGGGCACCTCGTTCGTGTGCTGGAGAACTGGTGCCCTCCATTCTCTGGCTACCACCTGTATTACCCCAGCCGGCGGCAGCCGTCGCCTGCTTTCCTGCTGGTGAGGGATGCCTTGCGGCAATAACGCTTGAGAAGATTGTTTGGCGAATGACTGCTCTTGGCGCAAATCAGACAATCAAGTCATCGCATCTCACCGCCGCCGCATCGGCATCGCATCCACCACCGAAAACACTGCCTCCAGCGAAAGCTCGCTGCGCTCAGTGAGCTTCACGCTGCCGTCTTTACCCACGAGATACGCGATGGCCGGGCCATCGGCCGGTGTCTCCAGCGAATCGAGTAGCTGACGTGTTTCGTCTGGGCTCAAGGAATGCTCTTCGCGGTGGCCTTGGCCATCAATCACGGTGAACAGCACCATTTCGCGCTCCTCGAATTCTGCGCGCACGGCGTCATTGCGCAGTGCAGATTGCACCTGCACCAGCAGGGGGTGGTTGGCAGCGGGAACCACCAGCACGAGGGGTCGCGTGCGCCAGCGCTCTTGGTCCAGCGGGTTTGCTGCTGTGGCCCCAGTGGCCCAGCAGACGAGCGGCAGCGCGCAGAGCCCGGCGGCCTTGAAAGATGGTGTGATCGATAGCGTCATGGGGTTCACCAGGGTGAGCGATTGCGCCTGCAAGTTGTCCAGCTAAGCCTCTCCCACAAGGGGTGAGCATTTCATTCCGGCCAGTCGTGTGCGCGCGGTGGCGGTTGTTGATGCAGTGAGTCCCGCAGCGAAGTTTCTGGCTGCGGCCTCGGTGGCGCCTCGTGCCGGTGGGTGTGATGTCTGCATGAGCGGGGCGGGCGGCTGGAATCACGCTGCAAGATGCCCCCAGGGTGGTCTTGAGACAACAGAAGTAGCCCTTAAAAGTAATGTTGACGCTGTTACGTTAATGGCGTTTACTCGCTGGCATGCCCCGCCCAAAGTTCTCTGACGACCTGCGCGCGCAGAAGCGCGAACTCATTCTGGATGCCGCCATGGCGGTGTTCGAGAAGGAGGGCGGGGAACACGCCATCAGCTTGCGCCGCCTCGCCACGGAGCTGGGCCTGAGCTATTCCGCGCCCTACCGCTACTTTGCCGACAAGCAGGAGCTGGTGAACGCGCTGCGCGCCCGCGCTTTCCGGTGGATCGAAGCCGAGATGCGCGAGGCCATCGTGGGCCTGAGCGAGCCTGAGCAACAGCTGGAGTCCCTTGCTGCCGCATACATTCGCGGCGGCTTGGCGCATCCGCATCGCTACGCGCTGATGTTCTTCGCGCTCGACCAGCTGGAAGTGGCGAAGCGTTCCATAGAGCTCAAGGCCGCCAAGCGGGATGCGCTGGATGTGTGCACGCAAGTGATTGCCGCAGGCCAGGCGCGCGGCGACTTTCCGCGGGCCATCGACCCGCTCACCGCCAGCCATCTGTTCTGGATTGGCGCACACGGCCTGGTCTCGCTACAGGTGGCGGGGCAGTTCGTAATGGGGCGCGATGTGAAGCGGCTGGTGCCCACGTTGATCCAAGCGCTGCGCACGGGTCTGGAGCACGCCGATACCGCGGTAAAAACAGTGCCTGCCAAGGAGAAACGTCATGCTTGAAGCCCAAGAGGGTCTGGCCCCGCTGGCGGCGCAGCCCATCCCCGTGCCGCGTCGTATCGCCTTCGAGTTTCCAGACGACATCGACCCGCAGTGGATCCCCGGTGAGCCCGAGCTGGCGGCAATGATGAACGGGGGCTCGCTGACCATGCCGTATCTCGAACCGTTTCTGATTCGCACCGTGCGTGAAACCACGCAGCGGCTTGGCAGCGAACAATTGAGCGAGCAGGGTCGCGTCTTCAACACGCAGGAGCAGTACCACTACCAGGCCCACCGGCGCTTCAACGATCTGCTCAAGGCCAGGCGCTATCCCCAACTCGAAGCCATTGAGCGCGACATGCAGGCGGCTTATCAGCGCCTGGCCCAGCGTCCCTTGCGCACGCGCATGGCCTACACGGCGGGGTTCGAGTCAATGACTCTTGGCGTGACCAAATGGCTCATCGAGCAGCGGGTTGCCCTGTTCAAGGGCGCCGATACCCGGGTGGTGTCGTTCGTGCTCTGGCACATGGTGGAAGAAACCGAACACAAGTGCGTGGCCTACGACATCTACCAGGCCGCCTTCGGTGGCAGCCTGAGCGGCTACCTGGCACGGGCCTATGGTGTGTTTCACGGCTCGCTACAGGTCATGTGGTTTTCAATGCGGGCCTACAAGGCCATGCTCCAGCACGAGGGCCTGTGGCGGCAGCTGCGCTCGCGGCTGCGGCTGGCGTGGCACATCACCGGCTTCGTTCGCCATGTGGGCCCCTACCTGATCCGCGCCGCACTGCCTGGCCATTCGCCACGCCGCGAGAAAGACCCGCAATGGGTGCTGGACTGGATCGCCGGTCACGGCGCCGCGTCGCTGGATGAGATTCCCCTGGTGGACACCCATGCGCCGCACATGCCGGTGCCGTATGCCCGGTCGCTCGCCACAGCAGCAAGCTGAAACCACAACAAGCCTCACACAATCAGGAGATCAGCATGCGTCAGGAAACTTGGGTGGTAGCCGGGCAGGGGTTGTCGAATCGCATCGGCGGCAAGCTGCTGGTGCATTGCTTCGTGATGATGTTCATGGGCTTCTGCGGCGGCTTCGTGTGGCTGATTGCGCTCGCCGACAACGTGCTGCATATCCTGCCTCTGCCACGGCTGGAGGTGGTGGTCCCCGACCAGAAAGAGCTGCTGAGAAACGCCCACGTCGGCCCCTTGATGAACTCGATGTACGTGATGGCGATGGTGCTGTTGAGCCCGCGCCTGCGTTTCAGCGTGCGGCAGGCGCAGTGGTTCTACTACGCGGCCATTGTGATGCTCTGGGGCAACGCCATTGGTTATGCCGCTGCCGTGTACGCGCCGGAACGCGGCCTGCAACCCGTGGGCAGCTGGCCCAATCTGCTGAGTTACGGCTCGTTTTATGTGGCGGTTTTTGGAGCCACGATTGCCACCGGCATTTGTCTCACCAACGCGCTGCGGGCTTCACGAAGCTGACTTCCGCGCCCAGCAGTGCAGGCTCGATGCGGTGCAGACGCGCAACAAGGGCGCGCGGTCTGCAGCAGTTCTCGCTACCAGCCCTGCGCCTTGCGGTAATCGCCGGGCGCGCGGCCAAACCAGCGGCGAAAGGCGCGGGTGAAGCTGGCGGCATCGCCATAGCCCAGCTGCAGGGCCATTTCTTCAATCTTCATCTCGGTGCCTTCCAGCAGCTGAAGCGCGACCTGCTTGCGCTCGACTTCCACCAGTTCGCGAAAGCTGGTGCCGTCTTCCTCCAGCCGGCGGCTCAGGCTGCGGGGCGCCATGGCCAGTTGCTGCGCCACTTCTTCGAGCGAGGCCAGCAAGCCCAGCCTGCCGAGCAGCAGGCGGCGTACCTGCCCCGCCACGCCGGAAACCTGGCGGCGCTCCAGCTGGATGCGGCACTGGTCTTCCAGCAGGCGCACCAGGCGCGCGTCGTACATCGGCAGTGAAATCTCGGCGTCTTCGCGTCGCAGCAGCAGGGCGTTGCGTGTAGCGTCGTACTGCGGGGTGATTCCGCACAGTTGCTGTATGCGCTCTGCATGCGCGGGTGCCCGGCCCTGAAACTCCAGCCGATGCACCCGCAGCCCCTGCAGGCTCAGCTCGTGCATCAGGTTCACGGCGGTCGCGATGTCGCGCTCCAGAAAAAACTGGCGCAGGTGCTGGGGGATGGCACTGGGGTCTGCGCAGAGGGCGAACTCTTTCTCGTTGGAGAACAGCGAAATCTGGCAGTAGGCGGTACTCAGCGGCAGGTAGCGCAGGGCACTTTCAACGGCTTCGCGCAGGTTGCGGCTGATGCGCATCACGAAGCCCCAGATGCCGAAGGTGGCCACGTTGTAGCGCAGCCCCAGCTCAAAGCCGAGCGCCGGAACCGTTGGCAACGCGAGCATCAGGTTTTCCACCAGACGCATTTCCTGCTCGCGTGCAATCAGGCCATCAGCCTCGTGCAGCTGCTCTTCAGTGATGCCGGTGCCGAGCAGGCAGGTGCCGGCATCAACGCCGTGGCTGGCGGCGAAGTTGACCATCACCTGCGCAATGGCTACCGGATGCTGAAAGCGGGTGTCGCTCGCCATGGAGGTCAGGAAGACGGGTGATCAGCCCGCCCGATGGCGGGCTGGCTGAAAGTGCAAGGCGGCAGGCCAGATATGCCCTGCCGCAGACGAGATATCGCCGCTATGGTGGGTGCCATCATTCGTCGCGCAGGAATCGGTCATGCCGCAGGATCTCGTTGCTCTCAACAAATTCGCCATCACCACGTCGAAAGAATATACCGGCGCATTCGCATGGCCGACCGTGCTGCTGGTCGTGGCGGTGGTCGCAGCCTTCATCGCCAACCTCTGGCTGTTTGCCGCGGGCATCATGCCGCTGTGGGCGGCCATCCTCGCCTATGCCGTGCTCACCTATGTGTCCTACACGCCGCTGCACGAAGCGGCGCACGGCAACATCAACGGCGGCCATGACTCGCTGCAATGGCTGAATAATCTCTGCGGTTACCTGGTGGCCCCGCTCATCATGGTGCCCTTCTCAACGCACCGGGTAGAGCACTTCACGCATCACCGTTTCACCAATCAGCCCGATAAAGACCCAGACCACGTCGTCAGTGGCATGCGTCATGGACTGCTGGCGTTCTTCATCTACGGCATTCGCTTCCTCTGGGTGCAGAACACCTTCCTGTTTCGCGACTACTGGCCCACCGCGCCCCTGCGCGAACGCGCGGCCTATGTGCTGGAAGTAACCTTCGCGCTCGGCTGGCGTCTGGCCTTTGCGCTGCTGGTGACGCGCGAGCACACGGTGCTGCTGCTGGTGGTGGGTTACCTGATGGGCGCGTTCTTCACGGCGTATTGGTTCGCCTACCGGCCGCACCTCCCCTACGAGGAGCCCGCGCGCTACCGCAACACCAACAGCCTGATCATGCCGTTCTGGATGAAGCCGCTGGAGTGGTTCTGGTTAGGCCAAAACCTGCACTCGGTGCACCATCTGTTTCCGCGCGTGCCGTTCTACCACTACCACGCACTGCACCGCCGCATCGAGCCCGCCATGCGCGCCCATGGCACGACGATGATTGGCATCTTCAGCCGCCGCGAGGTTCCGGCGGAGTCCTGAAACCGGGGACTGGAGTGCGTTGCTGGGTTTCCGCGTTGCTGCAAC